>JANNVF010000081.1:0-15556 GCA_031414315.1 Hyphomonadaceae bacterium
ATGACCTCGTCTGCCCCGCCCGGCGTGTAGCCCAGTTGAGTCTGATCCATGGCGCCGTTGCTGGTGGGGACGCCGTTGCCGATGTTGGCGAACGAATCGTAGCGATCAACGTCCAGGTAGAGATTTCCCGGGCACGTCAGCGTCATGATCCTGTTGAGATTGGTGCAGATCTCGGCCTCATGGTCCGCTTTCGACATGCCGCCGGTCTGGGCCGAGCCAGTGCGGATCTTGCGCCCCGCCGCCGCCAACGCGCTATCAAGGTCGGTCTGCACGAGCGACATGGCGCCGAACTCGATCATGCCGAAGATCATCCAGAACAGCGGGATGATGACCAGCGCGAACTCCACGGCCGCCACACCATCGCGACGCGCGAGCAATCCGCGAAACCCGCGCCGCCTGTTCGCCGTCGTCATTGCCTGCTCCCGTGCCTGCTCGCGTCAGACCGTTGACGTGAGCGTGCACGATTACACAGGAATGATTGCCGCTTCAGGCAAGAGAAATGGTAAATCGATTATTGTCCGCCGGCCGCCTGGCTGCTGCGCGTCGAGATCTGCTCGTTCGTCTGGGTGAACGCCTGCGGATCGTCGGAGATGTCGGGCCGGCGGCGGCAGAGCGGGCTGCAGTCCAGCCGCGCTGTCGCTACACCCCGGGTGACCATGACCACGTTGGTTTCATCCGGGATGACCGTGACCCGCGCCTCATAGATCGGTCGGCCGTTGCGGCCAACGACGATCAGATTGGTCGAGCCGTAAGATCGCCCCGTCACAAAGAGAAGACGGTCGTTCTGCACGGAGACACCCGCGACGGTGGGGTTGCCGATGACCACACCGCTGGCGGACGCCGGCAACGAGATCGACCGCGACTGGTCAAGCGCCACCTGGACTTCCCCCGCATGCGCAGCCGTCGCCACGGCGACAATCGCGAGCGCCGCGCCTATTGCAAAACCACGCATCATCATCTCGGCCTCCTTGCCGCCATCCTCCTGTCGTAGCCTCAACAGCGTTTATGGAATGCTAATCGCATTGTCGGACAGCCGGCTAAGGTCTCTTTAACCGTCGCCGCGCGATCGTGGTCAGCAAGCTGCAAATCTGAAGGACGACTATCGCATGAACGTTCTGGCCCGGACTCTCTCTTCTCTCACGCGCGCGCGTAGTGGCGCGGCGACGATCGAGCATGGGCTGATCGCGGCGTTGATCGGCGTTGTCATTGTATCTGTGGTGACGACGCTTGGCGCGAGGATGGACCCGCCGGCCGACGCCGCGAGCCAGAATGCGGCGCCCTACTGACGCCCGGCAAGTCGATATACAGTTTACTTCCTGTCAAAGACGTTATGGTTGCAAACGATTTACTACCATTTTTGCCAAAGCTCCAAGTATCGAAACCGAACCTTAAGCAACGCCGGGTATGTTGCGGAAGTTCGGTGCGGTGTCTCAGTGCGGGATGCGATCGAACATCGCAAACGCACTTACAAGGAGCAGAATGCTATGATGATCAAATTGCGCAATCTTCTGAAGTCCAAGAACGGCGCCACGGCGATCGAGTACGGCCTGATTGCCGCTCTCATCGGCGTCGTCATTATCTCGGCGGTTACGGCCCTCGGCGAGTCGATCCAGCTCCAGTTCGAGCGCATCGACACGGCGATCAAGACCCCGACCCCGTAATAGGACGTTCGGATCAAGTTTCCTCGGGCCCGCGCTCCGGTGCGGGCCCGAATGGAAAAGCCATCTTGCCTTGCCGGCCCGCCTTTGCGCGGGCCATTTTTTTGCCGCACGCGCGGCGCGGGTGCTGACCATGCCAATCGAAACAATCGTTTCCGGCGCATGTCTCGCCGTTTTCATCGGGCTCGTGGTGTTTGCCGCGCTCAGCGACATCGCCACCATGGAAATCCCGAACTGGGTCTCCATCGCGGTGGCGGCGCTGTTTCCGATCGCCGCCCTCCTCGCGCATCTGTCTCCGCTTCAGATCGGACTGCACGTCGGCATCGGCCTGCTGGTCTTTCTTGTCGGCTTTGGATTGTTTGCGCTGGGCATCCTGGGCGGCGGGGACGTCAAGGTCATCGCCGCAGCCAGCATATGGACGGGCGCTGCGGCGCTCTCTCCGTTCGCATTCGCGACGACGATCGCTGGTGGCGCGCTCGCGCTGGCGATGATTCTCGCGCGCAAGGCCGCAAAGCCTTCGGAAACGCAGCCGGCGTTTCTCAACCGTTTGTTAAGCCCTCAGAACGGCATCCCCTACGCGGTCGCTATCGCCGCTGGTGTTATCGCGTCGCTACCATCGCAACCAATTGTGCGCGCACTCTTCACTTAGCCAATCGCGTTAACTTCGCTTTAGCCACGTTCGTGATGTGGTGGAATCATCAGGTTCCACCCCCAAGCATCGGGGACGTCAATTATGTCCGTGCGTCAACTCATCGTCCTCGGCGTGGCATTGCTTGCCGCGGTCGGGGCATTGTTCCTGGTCCGCGGCATGGCGGGGCGTCCAGCGCAGAGCGCGACCCCGGTGATGGCGGCGGTCGGTCCGCGCGTTCTGGTGGCGTCGAGAGATGTGGCCGCAGGCGTCGCGTTGCAGCCGAACGATCTGGAGTGGCGCTTGTGGACGCCGACGGCGCTCAGCCCCAGCTTTATCGAAGAAACCGAAGACGCCAAGGCAGTCGAAACCTACACCGGCTCCGTTGCGCGCCAGGCCATGCTCGCCGGCGAGCCCGTGATCCCCGAACGGGTCGTCAAGCCGGGTGATCAGGGCTTCATGGCCGCGATCGTCAAGCCAGGCCTGCGCGCCGTCGCCGTGTCGATCTCTGCTGAGAATGCGGTCGCCGGCTTCATCATGCCGAACGATCGCGTCGATATTCTTCTGACCCGCAAGGTGCAGCTTTCCGGCGCCAACGGTGCGTCATCGGAAGAAGCCCGCAGCGACATTATCCTGCAGAACGTTCGCGTGCTGGCCATCGAGGACACGTTCCGCGCACCCGCCGGCGAGGAAGCCAGCGCACCGATTCGCGGTGATACCGCTACGCTCGAACTGAGCGCGCGCGACGCCGAGACCCTCGCCCTTGCCGATGAGCTGGGCGACGTTTCGCTCGTGCTGCGCGGCATCGAGAACGAGCCTGCCCAGACCAATACGGCGTCGCAAGCACGGCGCAGCGCAGGCGTTCTCGCCCAAAGCGAAAACGGCGATGAAATTCGCGTCCACGCCTTTGGCGCCGTCAAGGCGCAGGCAGTGGCGAAGAGCGGAGCCAACTGATGAACCGATCCGCACTCCTCGCCCTTTCGGCGCTGGTGGCCATCTCACCGGTGCTCGCCACCGCCGAGCCGGAAACCCAGCACATCCGCATCACCCGCGGCGGCGAAGGCGCGAACGCGACAACGCTTGCCCTGTCGCTCAACAAGGCCGCGATCATCGATCTTCCCGCCGATGCGCGCGATGTCCTTCTTTCCAATCCGGAAATCGCCGACGCTGTCGTGCGCACATCGCGCCGCATCTACGTTCTCGGGCGCAAGGTCGGTCAGACCAATGCGTTCTTCTTTGACGCCACGGGCCGCCAGGTCGCCAACGTGGAAATCAGCGTCGAGCCGGACGTGGCGCCGTTGAACGACCTGTTCCGGCGGTACGTGCCCAACACCAACGCACAGGCCGAGGCGGTCAACGGCTCGCTGGTGCTGTCGGGGTCCGTGAAAAGTGCGGCCGAAGCCGAGCGCGTGCTGCAGATCGCCAACCGCTTCGCGCAGAGTTCCGCTTCGGGCGGCGGCGCAGCCGCGTCCGGTGGCGCGAGCGCCAACCAGCAGATCGTCAACCTGATTGCGGTCGAGGGCCAGGAACAGGTTCTCGTGAAGGTGCGCATCGTCGAGATGAGCCGCACGCTCGTGCGCCAGCTCGGCGTCAACCTCAACGCCGAAAACATTCTCAACCAGCTGCTACCGGAAGACACGTTTGTGCGTGTCGCCACACAGAACGGATACTCCATCGCCGGTCGCGCGCTCGGCGGGCTTGCCGCGAGCGGTGGTGTCGCCGAGAGCATCCTGCGCCCCAGCACCGTTTCGTTTCCCGGCCCCAACGGCGGCGCGGTTTCGCCCGGCGGCGCCCTGACGGGCGGCTACTCCTCGACCCCCGCCTTCGATCCGCAGGGCAACTTCATCGGCAACAACATCGTCAACGGCCCGGGCACGCTGACAACGGAAAGTCAGGTCGATGCGTCGATCGAAGCGTTCGAGCGCGTCGGTCTGCTGCGGGTTCTCGCAGAACCGAATCTCACCGCGATCTCCGGCGAGGCTGCCAAGTTTCTCGCCGGCGGCGAGTTCCCAGTGCCGGTGCAGGCCGACGACGGCAAGATCAGCGTCGAATTCAAACCGTTCGGTGTCGGTCTCGCCTTCACACCGGTTGTTCTCTCCGCCGGGCGGATTTCGCTGAAGCTGTCCACCGAAGTGAGCGAACTTACATCCGAAGGTGCCTTCGCCACTGGCGACACCTCTTTCACCGACGTCAACGGCCAGCGCCAGATCGTGCGCGGCATCACCATTCCCGCACTGCAGGTGCGGCGCGCGGAAACCACCGTGGAAATGCCGTCGGGTGGCGCGATCATCATGGCCGGTCTCATCCAGGAACGCACCCGTCAGGCGCTGGAAGGCATTCCGGGTGCAAAAGATCTTCCGGTCTTCGGACCCCTCTTCCGTTCGCGCGACTTCGTCAACAACGAAACCGAACTCGTCATCATCGTAACGCCGTATCTCGTGCAACCGACGAGTCCCGATCGTCTGCGCACGCCAGCAGACGGCTTCCGCGTCGCCTCCGAGCGCGAAACCATTCTCAGCGGCCGGCTCAACGCGATCTATCGCGCGCCTGCAGGCCCAAATGCCCAGCACGGTCTTGCTGGTCCGCACGGCCACGTCATTGAAGGAAGCCCGAAGCCATGAGCACGCCCCCGAGGACGCCCTTGTCCGCGAAGATCGCCGTCGGCGCGATGGCTCTTCTCGCAAGCGCCTGCGCCACCAAGACCGCGACGGTCGAAGACAACCTCGCGACGATCGCGGATCGTCACAAGATCGCGGTGGCGGAAGCTTCCGAACGGCTCGAACTCGGCGTCGCCGCCGGCGACACCGCGTTGTCGATAGACGAAGCGGCGGGCGTCGAGACATTCGCCAGACTGTATGTCCGCCAGGGGCACGGCGCGGTCGTCATGAGCACGCCGGCCGGCGGCGCCAACGCGGAAGCCGCAGCACTTATCGCGCAGGACGTGCGCCTGCGACTGGCCAGCTCGGGGGTTCCCTTCGCGGCGATCGCCGGATCCACTTACGACGCGAGCGCGCAGGCCGCCGCGCCACTCGTTCTTTCGTTCACGCGCTTCAGCGCCGAAGCGCCAAAGTGCGAACCGCTCTGGTCGCAGGATCTGGCGCACAGCAGCGACAACCAGCCGTGGGCGAGCTTCGGCTGCGCGCAGCAGGCCAATCTCGCAGCGATCGTGTCTGATCCCGCAGACCTGCTCGGGCCCCGCGCCGAAGATCCCCGTGACGCCGCGCGCCGCGCGCGCGTGCTCGAGGCCTACAGGCAAGGCCAGCAGACCCACGCCGCGCGCTCCAGCGATGAGCGCGTCCAGGTCAGCGACGCTGTTCGTTAGAGGATCCGATGAAACCACTGGAAGATGACGCCTGGGGCGCGCCGGACTACGCGGAGGAAGACCTCTCGTTTCCTGCGAACGACGATTTCACGTTCGGCTCCGGTGAGCTGGAAGGCGTTCTCGACGAACACCTGACATCGCCATTCGATGACGTGACAGAAGACACTGCGTTCGAGCTTCCGGCTGAACCTGTCGCGATGCAGAGCCTTGGCTTCACGCCGGGCGAAGCAGTGACGGATCAACCCATCCCGCGCATCCGCATTCGGATGTGCTCCGATCGTCCGGAGATCGCGAACCTGCTGGAGCAGGCAAGTCAGGATCGTCGACTTGGCAAGGCGGAGCTGGCGATCGAGCCCGGCGGGGTCGATGCGGCCATCGCCTACTGCGCGTCAAACTCGAGCCCCAATCTCCTCATCCTCGACACCACCGCCAACCCGAGCGAACTTCTTACGAAGCTCGACCGCCTCGCCGAGCACGTCGAGGAAGGCACCAAGGTCGTCATCATCGGCGCCACCAACGACATCGGCCTGTTTCGCGAACTGATGCGGCGCGGGATCAGCGAATACCTGGTGCCGCCGCTGCAGCCTTTGCAGATCCTGCGCGCGATCTCCGCGCTCTACGTCAATCCGGAGAAGCCGTTCGCGGGCCGGGTGCTCGCGGTTGTTGGCGCCAAGGGCGGCGTCGGCGCCTCCACCATCGCGCACAACATCGCGTGGATGGTGGCCGAACGCTTCCAGGCCAACACAACGATGGTCGATCTCGATCTTTCGTTCGGCACCGGTGCGCTCGACTTCAATCAGGACCCCGCGCAGACGGTCGCGGAAGCCCTGCTCGCACCTGATCGAGTCGATGAAGTGTTCCTCGACCGCCTGCTGTTGCGCCAGACCGAGCGTCTGATGCTGTTCTGTGCGCCGGCGTCGCTGGACCGCGAGTATGAAGTCGATCCCGAAGCCTTCGAGCTTGTGATCGACCGGGTGCGCCGTAGCGCGCCGTTCGTCGTGCTTGATCTACCGCACATCTGGACGACGTGGATGCGCCAGACGCTGCTCTCGGCCGATGACGTCATCATCGTCGCCACGCCTGAGCTGGCCAGTCTTCGCAACGCCAAGAACATGATCGAACGGGTGAAGAACGCGCGCCCGCACGATGCGCCGCCGATACTGGTGCTAAACATGGCCGGCGTGCCCAAGCGCCCGGAAATTCCGGTGAAAGATTTCTGCGAAGCGATCGGGCTCGATCTCGCCGCTGTGGTCCCCCACGATCCGCAACTCTTCGGGATGGCCGCCAACAACGGCCAGATGATCGGCGAAATGGCGCCGACGTCGAAGACCGCGCTGGTGCTTGAGGGACTTGCCGCCACACTCTGTGGCCGTCAGGTCGCGCCGAAGAAGAAGACCTCCCTGATGGACCGCCTGCCGATCATGAAGCGCTGAGGTCCAGATGTTCGGAAAGCGTACCGCCGGTGACAGTGCAGCGCAGCCAATGGCGCCGCGCGCTCCCACGTCGGGATCGCCGGAGGAGTCGACCAGCGTAGAATCCTCGAACGCTGCGCCGCAACGACCTGCGGTTGCAGCGCCGCAGGCCTCGCCGATCATGGCGAAGCCGAAACCGCTGCCCACGCCGTCCAAGGATGCGACACCGACTGGCGAATTCCGCTCCGAGGAATACTACCGGATCAAGTCGACGATCTTCAACGCGCTGATCGAGACCATCGATCTGGCACAACTGGCACAGCTCGACTCCTCCAGCGCCCGCGACGAAATCCGCGACATCGTCTCCGAGATCATCTCGATCAAGAACGTGGTGATGTCGATCGCCGAACAGGAAGTCCTGCTCGACGACATCTGCAACGACGTGCTCGGCTACGGTCCGCTCGAGCCGCTGCTCGCGCGCGATGACATCGCCGACATCATGGTCAACGGCGGCGCAGCGGTGTTCATCGAAGTCAACGGCAAGGTGCAGAAGACCGGCATCCGCTTCCGCGACAACGCGCAGTTGATGAATATCTGCCAGCGCATCGTGAGCCAGGTCGGTCGTCGCGTAGATGAATCGTCTCCCATATGCGACGCGCGTTTGCCGGACGGCTCCCGCGTCAACGTCATCGCGCCGCCGCTGGCGATTGATGGTCCGACGCTCACCATCCGGAAGTTCAAGAAGGACAAGCTGCGCCTGCAGAACCTTGTGGAGTTCGGCTCCATCTCACCTGCCGGCGCGAAGATTCTCTCCATCATCGGCGCCTGCCGCTGCAACACCTTGATTTCCGGCGGTACGGGCTCCGGCAAGACCACACTGCTCAATACGCTGACCGCGTTCATCGATCCGGCCGAGCGTGTGGTCACCTGCGAAGACGCGGCGGAACTCCAGCTGCAGCAACCGCACGTGGTGCGCCTCGAAACACGCCCGCCGAACCTTGAAGGCTCCGGTCAGGTCACGATGACCGATCTCGTCAAGAACTGTCTGCGGATGCGTCCTGACCGGATCATCGTCGGCGAAGTCCGGGGTCAGGAGGCGTTCGATCTCCTGCAGGCCATGAACACCGGTCACGACGGGTCGATGGGCACGCTGCACGCGAACTCGCCGCGCGAAGCGCTCTCACGTCTTGAATCGATGATCACCATGGGCGGGTTCAACCTACCGTCGAAAACCATTCGCGAAATCATCGTCGGCTCGCTCGATATCGTGATCCAGGCCGCGCGTCTGCGCGACGGCTCGCGCCGCATCACGGCGATCACCGAAGTGCTTGGTCTCGAAGGCGACACGCTGATCACACAGGATCTTCTGGTGTTCGAGATCCAGGGCGAAGACGCCAACGGACGCATCACCGGGCGTCACCGCTCCACCGGGATCGGGCGCCCACGGTTCTGGGAACGCGCGCGCTACTACGGTCTTGAGAAGGAACTGGCGCAGGCGCTCGACGAGGCGGAGGCCGCGTAATGGAAATGCTCGTCGCCGTTTTTGCGTTCATGGCGGTGGCCGGCATCGGCATCGCGCTGACCATGTCGCCGCAAGCAGAAAAATCCGCCAAACGCGCGCGTGACCTCGTCACGCCAAAGGCGGTGCGCGGCAAGAAAGATGCGGTCGCAGTCGCTGCGGCGAAACGGCGCCTCACCGTGCAGGACAACCTGCGCGAGATGGCCAACCAGCAAAAGACATCGCGCAAAAACCTGCTTTCTGTGAAGGCGCGGATCGAGCAGGCCGGACTGTCGCTCACCGAGAACACATTCTGGATGATCTCGGCGGGCAGCGGCGGCGGCCTCGGCATCATCGCGTATGTCGTCTCCGGACTGAACCCGGTCTGGGGCCTAGCGGCATTTCTCATCGCCGGTTTCGGCTTGCCGCGCTGGGTGCTTGGCATGCTCATCGCGCGGCGGCAAAAAAACTTCGTCAGTCAGCTGGCCGACGCCATCGACATCATCGTGCGCGGCGTGAAGTCGGGGCTACCGCTCAATCAGTGCCTGCGCATCATCTCGTCGGAATCACCTGAGCCTGTGCGCCAGGAATTCCGCCTGATCGTTGATGGCCAGGCCATGGGCGTGCAACTTGAGCAGAACCTGCAGCGCATGTACGATCGCATGCCCCTGCCCGAAGTGAACTTCTTCAACATCGTGCTGATCATCCAGCAGCGCACCGGCGGCAACCTCTCCGAAGCGCTCGGCAACCTGTCGAGCGTGCTGCGCGCGCGCAAGATGCTCAAGGAAAAAGTGAAGGCGCTGTCGTCGGAAGCGACCGCGTCGGCGATGATCATCGGCTCGCTGCCGTTCATCGTCATGATCCTCGTCTACATGGTGCGCCCGGCCTATATGACCGTCCTGTTCGTCACCACGCAGGGGCAACTCATCCTGCTTGCCGCAGGGGTGATGATGTCGATGGGCATCTTCATCATGCGCACCATGATCAACTTCAAGTTCTGAGGGAGCGGGTCGATGAACTGGGCCGAAGCCGCCACTAATCCCGCCAACATCGCCAGCCTGCTCGCCGCCGTCGCGGGGTTCGCCACCGTCGTCACGGTCGCTGCGCCGATGATGCAGACCAACGTGCTCGGCGCCCGCTTGAAAGCCGTGGCGCAGAAGCGCGAAGAGCTGCGCCGCAAAAGCCGCGCGGCGCTCGAGAAGAAGGCCACGCTGCGCCAGAGCCAGACCGGCCTCGTCAACGAGATCGTGCAGCGGTTTGATCTGCAAAAGGCGCTGAAGGACGACAGCCTCAGCCAGAAGATGATGCAGGCGGGCCTGCGCGGTCCGCGCCCGGTGACGATGTTCTACTTCTTCCGGGCGGCGCTGCCGATCTCGTTCGCCGTCGGCGCGTTCTTCTATCTCACCATGATGGGCGCCAAGTTCGGCTTCAACATGCAGACCAAGGCGATCATCGTCATGGCCGGCGCAGTGATTGGCTTCTATGCTCCGAACATCTATCTGAGCAACACGGCCTCCAAGCGCCGCGACGCGATCATGCGCGCGTTTCCCGATACGCTGGACATGCTGCTGATCTGCGTTGAATCCGGCATGTCGATCGAAATGGCGCTGCAGCGCGTCGGCCAGGAAATCGCCGCCACTTCCATCGAGCTGGCGGAAGAACTCGCGCTGACCTGCGCGGAGCTGTCCTATCTGCCCGAACGCCGCATGGCGTATGAAAACCTTGCACGTCGCACCAATCACCCCGGCGTCAAATCCGTCGCCATGGCGCTGACGCAGGCGGAGCGCTACGGCACGCCGGTGGGCTCGGCGCTGCGCGTGATGGCCAAGGAAAACCGCGAAATGCGTCTGTCCGCTGCCGAAAAGAAGGGCGCCGCCCTGCCCGCCAAGCTCACCGTACCGATGATCGTGTTCTTCCTGCCGGTGCTGCTGATGGTCATCATGGGCCCGGCGATGATCCAGATCATGGGAATGATCGGCAAGTAGGCTAGCTGGCGTGCGCGGCCAGCCTGTCTTCAAACGCCGCGACGTTGTCCACGAACCAGACCGTGCGTCCGCGATTTGATTCGCACATGAAGTCCCGTAGCGCGTCACTGACCGCAGCCCGCGTGGAGAGATCGCCGATAATCGCAACGCCGACCCGGTAGTTCACGATCTTCTGCAGCATTTCGCCGGCGATGCGCGTTTTCAGATCGAAGAACGCGTCACCCAGCCGCTCGGCGGGGATGACGATCCATTCCGCCCCGGCGCCCGCCGCCTCGCCGATCAGATCCCGCGCGGCCGCCTCGCTGGCCAGATTCGGGCCGTCGGGTGCGCACTGCAGGATGCGAACGCTGTGCACGTCGCGCGTTTCCACATGCCCGATCATCGCGCACCTCAGAGCTCAGCGCTGATACTGGGCGTCGCCTGAGGCCTGCACAGCCCGGCGCGCGAATTATTTGGCCTATCGCCGCCCGGTGTTGCGCAACTCACCCCAGCGCCGCGGATCGCTTTGCAGCGCGCGCAAGTACGCCATGTTCGCCGATACCATTTCCGGCGGCAGGTCGACCCGCTGTATCCGCTCGGCTTCCTCGAAGCGCCCCTGCAACGCGACGGCGACCGCGAGGTTCACGCGCGTCTCCGAGGTGGCGCCCGGCAGCGCGGCCGCTTTCTGCAACTGGGCTTCGGCATCCGCCGCATCGCCGGTCATCAGATAGGACACGCCGAGGTTTGTCAGCACGCCGGGATCGTCGGCCTTGAGCGCGAGCGCTTCCTGATAGGCCTGTCGCGCCTGCACGGGTCGGTTGAGTTGATCGAGCGCCGCGCCGAGGACGGAGCGGATGCGCCAGTCGGCGGCATCGGCGCTAGCCGCCATCGCCAGCGGCCGCAACGCCTCCTGCGGCTTGCCCGACACCATCAGCGTCAGCCCGTAAGATCGCATTAGGATGGTGTCGGTGGGAAACTTTTCGAGCGCCTCCAGCGCGATGGCGGAGGCCCGCTCCGAACGGCCGCCGAGACGCAAGGCGTCGATGAATTTCTGCGCCGACTCCAGATCTTGCGGGTGCGATTCGTACTCCTGCGCCCAGAACGCCATCTGCGTAAGGATATCCTGGCGGCCCACAGCCGCACGCGCGGCGCGATCATACGGCGGCTCACCAGGGCGCAATTGCTGTGGTTGCTCGGCCTGCTGAGCGCCTGTGGTGGCGCAGGCGCTGGCGAGGAGAGCCGGGACAATGGCGGCGAGAACGCGCATCAAGATCATCCTTAACGAGGTGTTGAGACCCTCCGCCGCTTTGTTCAAGAAAGGCTTAAAAGGATCGCCATGACCGACATCCCCCTGCTCGACGCCCCCAGCGGCGCCACCGTTCCCGTTCACGCCATTCGCGCGTCCGAGTGGGAGACCTGGTTGACGACGCGGCCGGAGACCTTGCAGCGGTTCGCCAAGGCGCACGACTTCAAGGGACAGGCCGGGCGCATCCTGCTCGTCCCCGCGACGGACGGCGCGATCGAGCGCGTGCTGTTCGGGCTGGGCGACAAGCCCACACCGATGATGTTCGGCGTGCTCGGCCAGCACCTGCCGGCTGGCGACTACGCCATCGCATGGGCGCCGCGCGAGTTCGATCCCACTGTGATGTCCACCGCGTGGGCGATGGGAGCCTACGCGTTCAGCCGCTACAAGGCGCGCCGACGTCCGATCCCGCGCCTCATCACGCCCGACGGCGCCGACACCGCCGAAGCCTCCCGCATTGCGGGCGCCGTCTATTTCGCCCGCGACCTGGTCAACACGCCGGCCAACGACATGGGGCCTGAAGCGTTGCACGCCACAGCGGAACGCGTGGCGCTGGAGTGCGGCGCGACGTTCGAGGCGATCGTCGGCGACGGCCTGCTGAGCGAGAACTACCCGATGATCCACGCGGTAGGGCGCGCCGCGAAGGAGGCGCCGCGCATCCTGCGTCTGTCATGGGGCGCTGTGACCGCGCCGAAGGTGACGCTGGTCGGCAAAGGCGTGACGTTCGATTCCGGCGGCCTCGACATCAAGCCCGACGCCGGCATGCGCCTGATGAAGAAGGACATGGGCGGCGCGGCGGTGGCGCTTTCGCTGGGGCGACTGATCATGCAGTCCGCCCTGCCCGTGCGGCTCGAGGTCATCCTGCCGGTGGTGGAAAATTCCATTAGCGGCGATGCGTTCCGTCCGGGCGACGTCGTCCCCACGCGCAAGGGCCTGATGGTGGAGGTCGACAACACCGACGCCGAAGGCCGCCTCATCCTGGCCGACGCGCTGGCGCGGGCGAGCGAGGACGCGCCAGACCTGCTGCTCGACTTCGCGACGCTCACGGGCGCTGCCCGCGTCGCGCTCGGGGCGGACGTGACGCCGTTCTACAGCGATGACGAAGCGCTGGTGGCCGACCTGAACGCGGCGAGCGCCGAGACCAACGATGCGCTCTGGCGGATGCCGCTGTGGGACGCCTACGACCCGGACATGGACAGCCCGATCGCGGACCTCAAGAACACCGGCGACGCCGGCATGGCGGGGTCGATCTACGGTGGGCTATTCCTGCGCCGGTTCGTCGCTGCCGCGCACTGGGCACACTTCGACATCTACGCCTGGGCGCCCAAGGAACGACCCGGACGGCCCGCCGGCGCTGATACCCAGGCGCTCAGAGCCTGCTACGGGTTGCTATGTCGCCGCTACATCCACAGCTAGATATAGCGGTTCGGGCTTGCCGTCCGAATCGAACACGTCGAGTCTCATCCCACCACCGAAACGGGATGACCAAATGGCCCTCGAGCTAGACCGCAAGCAGGCACTGGATTTGTGGCGCGACGTAACAGTCCGCACCGTGCGCGCTGACGAGCCGGATCTGACCGCGCGCCAGCTTGCGGTGCTGATGACGGTTTACCTCGGGCCCCCGCCCCACACCGTGCGCGGCCTCGCGCTGGCGCTTGGCGTCGGCAAGCCGGCGATCACGCGGGCGCTCGATACGCTGACGCGCCATGGTCTCGTCCGCAGACGTAAGGACGAATCCGACGGGCGCAACGTGCTGGTGCAACGCACCGTGCGCGGTTCGGCGTTCCTGGCGGACTTCGCGGAACTGATCACCGACAACGCCCGGCGGCTGGAGCCGACGGCGCGGGTCCCCGGCTAACCACCTAGTGCGGGGCCGGCTCGGCCGGCGCTGTCTCTGCCGGCGTTGCGCCCTCGACCGGCGCTTCGGCCGGCGCAACGGGCGCGGCTTCCGGTGGCAGCGGCGCTGGCAGCGGCGCGGGGCTGGCCGCCTGGGTACGCAGGAACGCGATCAGCGCGATCTGGTCGTCCCGTTTGCGGTAGCCTGCAAAGCCCATCTTGGTGCCCCGGACATAGGTGGAGGGCGCGCCGATGAAGTGGGCCAGCTCATCGAACGTCCACGGCTTGGCGTGGGCTTTCATGGCGTCCGAATAATCGAAGCCCGGGTGCGCACCGGCTGGCCGGTTGACGACGCCGTAGAGGCCGGGACCCGTCGGCTTGTTTTCACCGCTCGTCGCGAACGAATGGCAGGCCAGGCAGGCCTTGTGCAGCTGCTCGCCCTTGGCGACCAGCGCCGGCAAGGTCGCTGCGTCCGCCAGCACCACGCCCCAGTCGATGGGCTTGGGCGCCTCGACGGCGCCGGGCGTCGGCGCGTCCGGGACGTCGACGGTGAAGCCGGGCTTTTCCGGATAATGCGGCTGGTAGACGTTGCTTGCGACCTCGCGCAGCCCGAGCACGCCGAGGAACGACGCCAGCACCGTGCCGATGATCATGTTGCCGCGCAGATTGCCGCTCATGCCGAACCAAACCCCGTTGCCCGAAGCCGTCAGCGACTCACTGGCCGCCGACCCTATCCGGCGGCGTTATGGCGCGCTATCGACGCTCCGCCAAGGCGACCCAACGTCCCGCCTGCCCTTTTCGCGTCGAAGCGCCGCAGATGTCCCGCATCCTGATCGTGATCCCCGCCCGCATGGCCGCCACAAGGCTGCCGGGCAAACCGCTGGCCGACATCGCCGGGCGACCGATGATCGCCTGGATGATCGACCGCGCGCTGGCCGCCAACGTCGGCCCGGTGGTGGTGGCGGCGGGCGACCCCGAGATCGTCGCGGCGGTGGAAGCCGCTGGCGGCACAGCGATTCTCACCGATCCGGCGCTGCCGTCGGGCACCGACCGGGTGCACGCGGCGGCGATGGCGGGCGATCACGACGTGATCGTCAACCTGCAGGGCGACATGCCCACGGTGTCGCCGGACACGATCCGTGCGGCGGTCAGCGCGCTCACTGATGGCGCAGACATCGCAACGCTGGTTTCGCCATCGGACGACCTCGCCGATCGCGACAATCCGAATGTCGTGAAGGCGATCGTCGCCGCCGACCGGGCCGATGGGAGCGGCCGGTGCCTCTATTTCACCCGCGCCGCGGCGCCGAGCGGCGACGGGCCGGTGTGGCGCCACGTCGGCATCTATGTGTATCGCCGCGCGGCGCTTGATCGTTTCGTCGCGGCGGCGCCCTCGCCGCTGGAGCTGCGCGAGAAGCTCGAGCAGCTGCGGGCACTGGAGATGGGGATGGTGATCCGCGCCGGTGTCGTCACGGAATTTCCGAAGGGCGTGGACAGTCCGGCCGATCTTGAGCTCGCGCGCAAGATTTTGCGCTGAACGCAAGCGCCGGCGCCCGCAGAATAGCGGTTGTATCGCGCCCGTAGCGCCGGCTTCCAGCCGGCAGCGGGATCAATCTGCGCAGGCTTGTGCTGCTGCCGGCTGAAGCCGGCGCTACGGGCGCGAGCTACGACGAGTCCGCGAACGCCGGCGCCAGGGTCTGCAAGGACGCAGGGCGGTCCGCGCGCATCCAGCACACCACCAGCCGCGATCCGCGCGGCCCAACCGCAACGCGCTTCAGCGCGCGGCGCGCCCAGGCACCGAGATCGGCGAGCACCGCGCGCACGCCGGCGAGCCGCGCGGCGATCGTGCGCCCGCGCAGACGCACCGCGCGACGAATGTTGCGGCCGTCGTTGGCGAACACACTGGTGCGCTTGAACCCCGGCGGCGCGGAGGCCGGT
>JANNVF010000082.1:0-12661 GCA_031414315.1 Hyphomonadaceae bacterium
ACCGACCACGTCGATGTGAAGCCGGCCACGTCGACGAACTTGAAGAGCTCCACCACGTGGGCAGCGCCGCCGCCCCATGTGTAGTCGGCGAAGGTGTAGAGTGAGAGCGCCAGCGCGAGCGCGAGCACGCCCGTGGTCAGCCACATCGCCAGCTTGTCGCCGAGGAAGCGCTGGCCGAGGCCGGCGATGGCCGCCGCCAGCAGCGGGGCCAGAACGATGATCGGCTCGATCATGCTCAGCCCTTCATCAGATTCAGGTCTTCCACGGCGATATCGCCGCGGTTGCGGAAGTAGGTAACGAGGATCGCCAGGCCCACTGCGGCTTCGGCGGCGGCCACCGTCAGCACGAACATCGCGAAGATCTGGCCCTCGATGTTGCCGAGGAAGCTGGAGAACGCCACGAGGTTGACGTTGACCGACAGCAGCACGAGCTCGATCGACATCAGGATGATGATGATGTTCTTGCGGTTCACGAAGATGCCGAACACACCGATGGTGAACAGCGCCGCCGCGACCGCGAGATAGTGGGCCAACCCGATCTCAAGCATCAGCCCAACCCCTGCCCCGGCCGCACGTCCTTCATCTCCACGCCCGTCTTCTTCGTGCGCGCCACCTGCCGCGAAACGTCCTGCCGCTTGACGCCAGTACGGCGGCGCAACGTCAGCACGATCGCGCCGATCATGGCGACGAACAGCACCAGGCCCGCGAGCTGGAAGTGCACGAGATAGTCGGTGTAGAGCACGTTGCCGATGCGCTCGGCATTGGTGGCGCCGTCGGGCAGCGCAGTGGGGCGCGGCGAAAACGACGCGTCTGCGCGCACCGCGCCGGTCACCAGCAGCATTTCGACCAGGATCAACGCCGCCACCACGCCGCCGAGCGGCATGTAGCTCAGGAAGCCCTGCTTCAGCTCGACGAAATCCACGTCGAGCATCATCACCACAAACAGGAAGAGCACCGCGACGGCGCCGACATAGACGACGACCAGCAGCATCGCGAGGAACTCGGCGCCAAGCAGCACGAACAGGCCCGCCGCGTTGAAGAACGTCAGGATCAGGAACAGCACCGAGTGGACCGGATTGCGCACGGAGACGACCGCGAACGCCGAAGCGATCGCGACTGCAGCCAGCACATAGAAGGCAATCGCCTCCACCATCGTCCGTCTCTCCGTACCGCCGGCTTCAGCCGGCCCCTTTTTTACACACCGCATGCCGGCTGAAGCCGGCGGTACGGGTCATCTGTAAGGCGCGTCCAGTTCCAGATTGCGCGCGATCTCGCGCTCCCAGCGATCACCGTTCGCGAGCAGCCGCTCCTTGTCGTAGAACAGCTCCTCGCGGGTCTCGGTGGCGAACTCGAAGTTCGGCCCCTCCACGATCGCGTCCACCGGGCAGGCTTCCTGACAGAAGCCGCAGTAGATGCACTTGGTCATGTCGATGTCGTAGCGCGTGGTGCGGCGCGAGCCGTCCTCGCGCGGTTCGGCCTCGATGACGATGCACTGCGCCGGGCAGATCGCCTCGCACAGCTTGCAGGCGATGCAGCGCTCCTCGCCGTTCGGATAGCGGCGCAGCGCGTGTTCGCCGCGAAAGCGCGGGCTGAGCGGGCCTTTCTCGAACGGGTAGTTCACCGTGGCCTTGCGCCGGAAGAAGTACTTCATGCCGAGGGCAAAGCCCCCGATCATGTCGAGCATCAACGCGCCCTTGGCTGCCTGGAGAATGCGAGACATCTGGCTTCTCACCCCCCCGCCACGGCGGCCGCGATTGGCCGGCCGATGAACGTGACGTATCCCGCCGCCGCCGCCACCGCGACCAGCGACGTCGGCAAAAAGATCTTCCAGCCGATCCGCATCAGCTGGTCGTAGCGGTAGCGCGGCACGATCGCCTTCACCATCGCGAACATGAAGAACATGACCCACAGCTTCCCGTAGAAGATCGCGAAGCCGAAGAAGGGGTTATCCACCGGCCCCCACGGCGCGTGCCAGCCGCCGAGGAACAGGATGTTGATCATCGCGCACATGAGCGTGATGTTCAGGTACTCGCCGATCATGAACAGCAGGTACGGCGTGGAGGAATACTCCACCTGATACCCCGCCACGAGTTCGGACTCCGCTTCCGGCAGGTCAAACGGCGGGCGGTTGGTTTCGGCCAGCGCGGAGATGAAGAACATGATCATCATCGGGAACATGATCATCCCGAGGAAGATGCTCTCCGGGTAGTGTGCGATGTCGAAGATGCGCAGGCCGTGCCACATCCAGATGCCGGCGCGCTGGTTCTCCACGATCGCGGTGATGTTGAGCGACCCGACCAGCAGCAGCACGGTGATCAGGATGAAGCCGATCGAGACTTCGTAGCTCACCATCTGCGCGGCCGAGCGCAGGCCGCCGAGGAACGGGTACTTCGAGTTCGACGCCCAGCCGCCCATGATGATGCCGTACACGCCGAGCGACGAGATCGCGAACAGGTAGAGGCTGCCGACGTTGAGATCGGCGATCACCCAGCCCTTGGCCAGCGGCACCACCGCCCACGATGCAAACGCCAGCGTGAAGGTCAGCAGCGGCGCGAGAATGAACACCGTCTTGTTGGCGC
Organism: Hyphomonadaceae bacterium; assembly: GCA_031414315.1. Lineage (GTDB taxonomy): Bacteria > Pseudomonadota > Alphaproteobacteria > Caulobacterales > Aquidulcibacteraceae > VFBF01. Next base: position 2,579 of record JANNVF010000082.1, read on the forward strand.
CCGCCGGGATGACGATCTCCTTCAGCACGAACTTCAGGAAGTCCGCGAACGACTGCAGCAGGCCGAACGGGCCCACGACATTCGGCCCCTTGCGCAGCTGCACCGCCGCCCAGACCTTGCGGTCGAACAGCAGCAGGAACGCCAGCGACAAGAGCAGCATGATCATGATCAGCAGGATCTGGCCGACGCCGGCCCAGAACCCCCAGACCGGTCCGTATGTCGTGATCAGCCCCGCCATCGCCCTACTCCGCCGCAGTCCGCGCGGCGTGCGCCGACTGCGTGGCCCGCGAACATTCCGCCATGGTCGTGCTGGCGCGCGCGATCGGGTTGGTGAGATAGAAGTCGGCCACCGAAGAACGGAACGGCTCAGTCGACATGGCGCCGTCCGCGCCGAGCGTCGCGGGATCGAAGCCGGCGGCGTCGGCGTGCGCGGGCGCATAATCCACCGCGCCGAACGTCGGATGATCGGCGATCATCCGCGCGCGCAGCGCGGCCAGCGAGTCATACGGCAGCGTCTTGCCGACCACGGCCGACAGCGCCCGCAGGATCGACCAGTCCTCGCGCGCGTCGCCTTTCGGGAACGCGGCCCGCCTGCCGTACTGCACGCGGCCCTCGGTGTTGACCCAGGTGGCGTTCTTCTCGGCGTAGGCAGCGCCCGGCAGGATGATGTCGGCGATATGGGCGCCGGCGTCGCCGTGCGTGCCGATGTACACCACCGTCGCCTTGCCCTTGGCTGGCAACGCAGCGTCATCGACGCCAAGCAGGAAGAGCGTGTCGAGCGTGCCGTCGTTGGCGGCTTTCACCATGCCCGCCGCGTCGAGGCCGCCGACGCGCGGCGTGAAGCCGAGATCGAGACCGCCAACCCGCGACGCGGCGCCATGCAGCACGTTCCAGCCGTTCCAGTCTTCGCCGGCCTTCACGACGCCGATCGCCGCCGCGAGCTTGCCCGCCGCACGCAGCACCTGCGCGCCATCGGCCCGCGCGAACGCGCCCTCACCGATGACAATCATGGGCTTCATCGCGCCCTTCAGCGCGTCCGCAAACGCGCCCTTGCCGGCTGCGAGATCGGCCAGCGACTGCGGGCCGGCGCCGAGATGTTCGTAGGGGTAGCTCAGATCGACGCGCTCGCCGACGAGGCCGATGCGCAAGGTCCCGCGCAGCCAGAGCTTGCGCACGCGCGCGTTGAACACCGCCGCTTCAACCCGCGGGTTGGCGCCGACAAAGAGGAGAACGTCCGCGTCCTCCACGCCCATCAACGTCGAATTGAACAGCCAGCTCTGGCGCGGGCCGGCGCCGAGCGCGGCGCCTGCCGGGCGGCAATCGAGGTTCTTCACGCCGAGCGACGTCATCAGATCGAGCGTCGCTTTCATGCTCTCCGCGCACGCGAGATCGCCGGCGATGGCGCCGATGCGCTCGGCCCCCGCGCGCAACGCCTGCGCCGTCGCCGTCAGCGCCTCGTCCCACGACACCGGCACGAGCTTGCCGTCGCGGCGCACGTACGGCCGGTCGAGCCGCTGGCGCTTGAGGCCGTCAACCGCGAAGCGCGTCTTGTCGGAAATCCACTCCTCGTTGATTTCCTCGTTGATCCGGGGCAGCACGCGCAGCACCTCGTCGCCGCGCGCATCGATGCGGATGGCCGAGCCCAGCGCATCCATCACATCGACGGATTCCGTCTTCGTCAGCTCCCACGGGCGTGCGTTGAACGCATAGGGTTTCGACGTCAGCGCGCCCACCGGGCAGAGATCAATGACGTTGGCGCTGAGTTCGCTGGTCAGCGATTTCTCGAGATACGTGGTGATTTCCATGTCCTCGCCGCGACCCGTCGCGCCGATCTCCGGCACGCCGGCGACCTCGGTGACGAAGCGGACGCAGCGCGTGCACTGGATGCACCGCGTCATCACGGTCTTCACCAGCGGGCCCATGTATTTTTCTTCGACCGCGCGCTTGTTCTCGTCGTAGCGCGCGCCGCTGCGGCCGTAGGCGACGGACTGGTCCTGCAGGTCGCATTCGCCGCCCTGATCGCAGATCGGACAGTCGAGCGGGTGGTTGATGAGCAGGAACTCCATCACCCCCTCGCGCGCCTTCTTCACGAGCGCGGACTTGGTGATGACGACGGCGGGCTCTCCGTTCGGGCCGGGGCGCTGGTCCTTCACCTGCTGCGCACACGACGCCACCGGTTTGGGCGCGCCCTTCACCTCGACGAGACACATGCGGCAGTTGCCGGCGACCGACAGCCGCTCGTGGTAACAGAAGCGCGGAATCTCTGCGCCCGCTGCCTCGCAAGCCTGCAGCAGCGAATAGTCGGGGGGGACGTCAACTTCGACGTCGTCGATGAGAATCTTGGTCATGATTGGCCCGGACGCGAAGGCTGTTGACCCTATTTGTTGCGTCGCATCAAGGGGCCGGAAGCGCGCATGCCGGCGCCGTTGTTATCTGCGAACGTGTCGCAACAGGGCGACGTTTCGACGGACATCGCGCGGCCCCGCGTTGATGCTCGAGCGAGGACTGCGACACGACGTACAAGGACCGGGTTCCCATGACATTTCGCATCGTTTTTGCGGCGGCTCTCGCCCTGGCGACGGCCGCCTGCGCCACCGATTACGACAACAACCCGCCGGGACCGCGCGGCGGCCCGGGCACCAACTGGGAGAACCCTCCCGGCCCTCGCGGTGGCCCCGGCGCCTCACCAGACGCCAGCTGGCGGCGCACCTACGTCGGCGGCGCGGTGTGGGTCTGGCATCAACGCAGGGCCTGCTGGTACCGCGACAACGACCAGAACCCGCCCGGCGCGCGCGGTGGTCCCGGCACGAACTGGGAAAACCCGCCCGGCCCGATCGGCGGACGCGGCGCCTCCCCCGATCGCAGGGCGTGCCGCTAGACCTTGGTCAGCGCGTCTGGGCCGACCACCGTCGTCCACTCCCGGATCCGCCACGCTGTCACCAACCCCTGCTTGACATAGGGGTCAGCGCCGGCGAACGCCTCGGCAGCGGCGGATGACGGGCCCTTGAACAGCAATATGCCCTGGTCGACCGGATCGGCCAGCGCCCCGCCCAGCACGAGGTCGCCCGCCGCCACCGCCGCGCGCGCCAGCTCCAGGTGTTGGCCGCGAAACGCCGGCCGACGGTCCAGCACATCGGGCGCGTAGGTATAGAGAAGCAGGAAATGCTTGTCGGACATGCTGGTCTCCGGAACTGTTTCCGTCGTATCCGCAGCGGAGGATACATCCAAGCGCGCGGGCGGGCTCGTATGCGCGACGGTGTGACCGAGGATCTCTAATGCGGCTGTGGATAACTTTGATGCTGGCGTTTCTGACCGTCGCGTGCTCGCCGCTCTCGATGTTCAACACGGTGATCCCGAAAGATCCGCCGGCCGGGCGCGCGCTTACCGACGTGGCTTTCGGCGAAGGCCAACGCCGCATGCTCGACATCTATCCGGGCGCCGGGCCGGCGGGCACGAAGCCGGTGATCGTGTTCATCTACGGCGGCAGCTGGGACAGCGGGCGACGTCAGGACTATCGCTGGGTCGGCCGCGCGCTCGCCGCGCAGGGCTTCCTGACCATCATCCCCGACTATCGCCTCGTGTCCGAGGTGAAGTTCCCCGGCTTCGAAGAAGACTGCGCCGCAGCCGTGCGCTGGACGCGCGACCACGCCGCCGAGCATGGCGGCGATCCTGACCGCATCGTCATCATGGGCCACTCGGCGGGCGCCTATAACGCGATGATGCTCGGTCTCGACCGCCGCTTCCTCGACAATGCCGGCGTGCCGCAGAGCGCGATCCGGGGCGTCATCGGCCTCTCCGGCCCTTACGACTTTTACCCGTGGGACACGCAGGTTTCGGAAACCGCGTTCGGTCAGTATCCCGACCCGCTGCAGACCCAGCCGGTCACCTTTGCCCGCGCCGATGCGCCGCCGCTGCTGCTGCTGCACGGCAGCGCCGACACCACCGTGCGTCCGCGCAACGTGGCGCGGCTCGAGGCGCGCATGACGGCGGCGGGCGGGCGTGTGCAGACGAAGATCTACGAGGGCGTCGACCACAAGGGCATGGTGCTGGCGCTGTCGAAGCCGCTGCGCGGCCGCTCGACGGTGCTGGCGGACGCGATGACGTTCGCACGTGACGTGACGAAATAGGCGGATTGGTCGCGGCGCAATCCACGCCAGCCCAGGAGCGCGCGCGTCCTGCTGGCACACCTTTGAACCGTGGCGCACATGGGCCGGCGAGATGCCAGCGCGCGGGGCCATGGGTGTTTTCAGCGACCAAATCCGGCTGATTACGAGGCGCGGTAAACTACGCGCATGAAAACGACAAAACGCCTCGCAGCTGGCTGCCGAATCATCGCCACTTCAAGCGCGTTGAAGCCAGCTGACGCCACTCGAAGCCTGTTCACGCCACTAAAAATATCGACGCGAAACTGGCGTCAGCAGGCCTGGGCGCGATTCAGGCGCAACGCGCGGTCTTCCAGAGCTCCGCCTGGGCAACGCCTGCCCAGCCGAACGCGTCGGCGGACGGGCCTTCGGTCTTGAACTTTTCGTAGCGGACGAGCGCGTCTGCCACCGTCGGAATGGTCCCCGCCGGAATCCACCACATCACCAGCGCCGGCCCGAACGCCTTGTCGAACCAGTTGTGGCGCTTGCCGTAGAACTTGTGGTGCACGGTCTTGAACACGAAGTGCTCCAGCGCCTGCGCGCTTTCCCACACGCTCATGTTGAGGATCACATCGGGATCATCGAACACCTTGGTGTCCGTCGCAGCGCCGCTCTCGTCGGCGTAGCGCCAGACAAAGCCGGGCGCGCGCTCGGCGAGGCCGTTGATCAGATCAAGATTGTCCATGAATTCCGCGACGCGCGGATCGTCCTGCGGATGCAGCAGCCGGCCGATGTTGAGTTCAGCGAGATGCATCGGATGTCCCCTAAAGCTTCCACACCATTGATCGCCAGTGCGGTGCAGTGCCTGCGAGAAAAATCACAAACAACGTGCCTTGGTAAATCAGCGATGGCGTATCTGCGCGCGATACCAAAATCGCTACTGCAAACTCCAGGACAAATAGCCAGAACGCCCACCATCGCATTGCGAGAATACCGATGATCAGCACCAGCGCTTCAAGCGAACCGCCGACAAATACCGCCATCTCCCGGCCCGTTGCCTCGTTGGCGGCGCCCGACGCAACCAACCGGTAGTCCTCGACGACTTTGCAGGCCGCGAACAACAACGCCCAGCCGATGACGGAGATCGGAGTACGCCGTCCCCGCGAAGCGTCGCCAGTAGTCGGTGAGGCAGAATTTCCGCTCATGTCATCGCCGGGATGCCTACTCCGCCGCCACCATCTTCACCACATGCACGCCCTTCGCGGATCGATACCGATCGATCCGCTCCTCGATCTCGTGCCGGAAGTGACGGATCAGCCCCTGCACCGGCCACGCCGCCGCATCGCCCAGCGCGCAGATCGTGTGGCCTTCCACCTGCCCCGCCACGTCGAGCAGCAGGTCGATCTCGCGGTGTTCCGCTTCGCCGCGCGCCATGCGCTCCAGCACGCGCCACATCCAGCCGGTGCCTTCGCGGCATGGCGTGCACTGGCCGCAGCTTTCGTGCTTGTAGAAGTAGGCGATCCGCGCGATGGCGCGCACGACGTCGGTGGACTTGTCCATCACGATGACGGCAGCGGTGCCGAGGCCGGACTTCATCGCCGCCAGCGAATCGAAATCCATCAGCGCTTCTTCGGCCATCGCCGCGGTGATCATCCGCACCGACGACCCGCCCGGAATAACCGCTTTCAGATTGCCCCAGCCGCCCTGCACGCCGCCGCAATGCTCTTCGAGCAGCGTGCGCAGCGGAATGCTCATCGCCTCTTCCACGTTGCACGGCTTCATCACGTGGCCTGATACGCAGAACACCTTCGTGCCGGTGTTATTGGCGCGTCCGATACCGGCAAACCACTTGGCGCCGCGCCTCAGGATGGTCGGCGCGACCGCGATGGATTCCACGTTGTTGACGGTGGTCGGGCAGCCGTAGAGGCCGGAGTTGGCAGGAAACGGCGGCTTCAGGCGCGGCTGACCCTTTTTGCCTTCAAGCGACTCCAGCAGCGCCGTCTCCTCACCGCAGATGTAGGCGCCCGCGCCGTGGTGGACGTAGCAGTCGAAGTCCCAGCCGTGGACGTTGCCCTTGCCGATGAGCCTGGCGTCGTAGGCTTCCTTGATCGCCTTCTCGAGCGCTTGACGCTCGGCGACGTATTCACCGCGAATGTAGATGTAACAGGCATGCGCCTGCATCGCGAACGAGGCGACGAGGCACCCCTCGATCAGCAGATGCGGATCGTGGCGCATGATGTCGCGATCCTTGCACGTGCCCGGCTCGGACTCGTCGGCGTTGACGACGAGGTAGTGCGGCCGGTCGGCCACCACCTTCGGCATGAACGACCATTTGAGGCCCGTCGGGAAACCTGCGCCGCCGCGTCCGCGCAGGCCCGACTCCTTCACGTTGGTCACGATCCAGTCGCGTCCCGCCGCGATCATGTCGGCCGTACCGTTCCACGCGCCGCGCTTTTTCGCGAATTCAAGATCCGCGCCGTGGGCGCCGTAGAGATTGAGGAAGATGCGGTCCTTGTCGGCGAGCATTTTTGTTTCCGTCACTGGTTCACCGATTGGCCGGCCATGCGGCGGCGGTGATACTGGGTGCGTTGATAGATGACGTAGAACAGGATCGCCCAACCGACGCCGAGCGTGGCGAAGATCACGGTGTCGATCCACGCCGGCAGCGGCAGCGAAGAGAACCGGCTGATGATGGCCAGCAGCGCGCCAGCGACCACGATCAGCAACCCCGTTACGCGCAAGGGGCGCCCCACCGCCCGCAGCTCCTTCTTGTAGGCGTCGCGCGCTTCCGGCGAGGAGAGATCAGGCGGCGCCACCGCTCAGCCCTTCTTCCTGCTGAGATTCATCGCGGCGCGCGCGACGAACCACAACGCGCCGAGACCGGAGACAAGCACCTGCGGCTCGGTCAGCGCCGCGTGGCGGACGACGACGAGATAGATCGCCGTGCCGAGAAACGCGGCCGCGAGCACGGCGTAGAGAAACGTCCAGCCGCCGCCGATGCGGAGCGGCAGCGGCAGGCGCGATGGCCTGCGGTCGAGAGGCGGCTCAATGGACAAGGTTGCCGCCCTTGCCTGTCGTCGCCTTTTTCGCCTCCGCCGCCGCACGCAGCATCGGCACGAGGAAGAGCATCGTGATCGAGCCACTCAGGAACACGCCGACGAGAACCCACAGGATGCTTTCGGTCCTCAGGTACATCGCGATACCGCCGGCGATGGCCAGCATGTCGGCGAACACGATCAGGAGAGTTTTGACGAGCGGCGGCGAGGATGGGTTCATGAGGTAGTATCCGGCGCGTTCGGCAGCTTCAGCGGCGCAGCGAGCGAGCCGTCGTAGAGTGTTGGGTCAAGCAACGTCAGCGGCCCGCCGTCCGGCGCCGAGGTCTGGCGCGCGCGCGCCGAGCCGGGCTTGATTTTTTCGCCACGCGCCAGCGCATCGATCAGCGCCTCCAGATCATCGGGAGACAGGTCCTCGTGATAGAAATCGTCGATCGCCACCACCGGCGCATTCACGCAGGCGCCGACGCACTCGACTTCTTCCCACGAAAACAGGCCGTCGCTGGACACCCGGAACTTGTCCCCGATCTTCTTCTTGCAGATCTTCTTCAGCTCATCGGCGCCGCGCAGCACGCAGGGCGTAGTGCCGCACAGCTGGAGGTGATGCTTCCCGACCGGCGCGAGGTGGAACATCGTGTAGAAGGTCACCACTTCAAGCACGCGGATGATCGGCATGTCGAGCATGTCGGCGAGCGCGCGGACGGCGGGTTCCGACACCCAGCCTTCCTGCTTTTGCACCAGCCACAGCAGCGGAATGATCGCTGACTGCTTGCGGTCGGCGGGGTACTTCGCGATCCACCAGCGCGCCGTCTCCAGCGTATCGGGCGCGAAGGCGAAGCTGGCGGGCTGCTCGGCGGCGAGGCGGCGGACGGACATGTGAAACCTTGGGCGCGGCTTGGGGAATCCCGGCGTTACCGGCGCAAATAGCAGCGCGCCGCCCGGTTTGTCACGGGATGGACCGCTTCAGCGGATCAGGTCGAGCCGCGTCACTTTCTCGTGGAGGACGGTGTAGATCACGATCCGTTTCTCGGCGGCGCCAAGGCCGCGGCTGATCGCTTCGTGCTGGATCACCGTTTCGCCCAGCGCCATGCGCCCCATGACCGAAACCCGCGCCTTGGGGCGTTCCTCAAACAGCGCCTCGTACTGTGCCCGTAGCGCGGGCGCGCCGACGGATTCCGTGCCCCCATGCAGGGTGGCGACGACGCAGTTGGCGGCAAGGATGCTGGTGACCGTCTCCAGATCCTGTTTGTTGACGGCGTCGGTCAGACGCTGGACGATGACCTGAGGCGGATCGGGGACACGACGCATGCCTTGCGATCCCGCTCCGCCGCGCCCGCGTCAAGGGGGCGACGCAGGCTTGCCGCGTTGCTTGTTGTCCATGCCCTCCAGCCGCGCCAGCCGTTTCTCGGCGACGTCGATCTGGTACTTGAGCGCCGCCCGCCTGTACGCGCGCAGATAGCGCCCGATCAGCGGCGCGCGCGCCAGCAGGCCGCGGCGAATGACGAGCAGCAGAACGAGCGCCGGCAGGATCGCCGTCGATGCGATCGCCTGCGGCGGGCCTGGAATTTCCGGCACGAAGAAGCTGAGGCGCAGGGGCAGCAGGACGAGCCCGAACAAACCACCGATGATAGCGCCCTGCAGGAACGCGCCGATCTTGACTCTTAGCGGGTGGTGCTCGGTGTGCTCCGGCTTGAACAGCACGAAGGCTTGAAACAGAAAGATCGCCACGATCGCGGCGACCGCGCCGATCTCGATCCAGAGGTAGAGTGCGACGCCGTCCACCGCAGACATCCCTTGCGGACTCTAGCGGTCGACTTCGCCGAACACGATGTCGAGCGAGCCGAGGATCGCCGACACGTCCGCCAGCATGTGGCCCTTGTTCAAATGGTCCATCGCCGCGAGGTGCGCGAAGCCAGGCGCCTTGATCTTGAGGCGGTACGGCCGGTTCGTGCCGTCAGCCACGAGATAGACACCGAACTCGCCCTTGGGCGCCTCGACCGCCGCGTACACTTCACCGGGACCGACGTGGAAGCCTTCGGTGTAAAGCTTGAAGTGATGGATCAGCGCTTCCATCGAGCTCTTCATCTCCGCGCGGCGCGGCGGCGCGACCTTGGAGTGCTCCGGCATCACCGGCCCTTGCGTGGTCGCCAGCAGCGCGCAGCACTGCTCCATGATCTTCACGGACTCCCGCATCTCCTCCATGCGGCAGAGATAGCGGTCATAGCAGTCGCCGTTCTTGCCGACCGGCACCCGGAACTGCAGCTCGTTGTAGATTTCGTACGGCTGCGACCGGCGCAGGTCCCACGCGAGGCCAGAGCCGCGTACCATCACGCCGGAAAAGCCCCACGCATAGGCGTCCTCGGCGGTAACCACACCGATATCGACATTGCGTTGCTTGAAAATCCGGTTGCCGGTCAGCAGATCATCGATGTCGTCGAGCGCCTTCGGGAATTCCTCGCACCAGCGGGCGATGTCGGCGATCAATTGCGGCGTCAGATCCTGGTGCACGCCGCCGGGGCGGACGTAGTTGGCGTGCAGCCGGCTGCCCGACGCGCGCTCGTAGAAGATCATCAGCTTTTCGCGCTCTTCGAAGCCCCAGAGCGGCGGCGTCAGCGCGCCCACATCCATCGCCTGCATGCAGCAGTTCATGATGTGGTTGAGGATGCGGCCGATCTCCGAATAGAGCACGCGGATGATCGAGGCCCGGCGCGGCACTTCAAGGCCGAGCAGCTTCTCGATGGCCAGGCAGAACGCGTGCTCCTGGTTCATCGGCGCGACGTAATCGAGCCGGTCGAAATACGGCAGCGCCTGCAGGTAGGTCTTGTATTCGATCAGCTTCTCGGTGCCGCGGTGCAGCAGGCCGATGTGTGGATCGACGCGCTCGACGACCTCGCCATCGAGCTCCAGCACGAGGCGCAGCACGCCGTGTGCGGCCGGGTGCTGCGGCC
>JANNVF010000083.1:0-7613 GCA_031414315.1 Hyphomonadaceae bacterium
GCCTGCACCAGCTCCTCGGTGAACCGGTCCATCGCCGCGAATATCTCCAGCATCTCCGCCGTAGGCGGCGCGCTCATGTCGACGTCGTCGGCGGCTTTGTGGAACACCATAACCCGCATGGCCTGTCTCCTCGTTTCGAGCTGCCCCTCTGGCGTCTCAGCGGAACGACGAACGAACCTGCCGGAAACCGACATCGGTCTGCAAATTTTGAGGCTTGGCGGCGGTCCCCGACCTTTCCGGAGGCCCTGCCGTCAGCGTTAGTGATGGCGTTCGGAAACTGGCCCAAGTCCTGATCGTCTGCTCCTGGCCCGAAGTCGCCATTCTGCGAGTTGAGGTTGGTTCGCGGCTTGGGATTGGGCACGCACGGCTGGCGGCTGGCGTATGGGCGGGGGAGGTGGTTGCGCTGCGATCGCTGCCGAGCCTAGATGACTCAAGGTGTATCCTGGAGGCGGACATGAAGAATGGCCCTATCCACGCCGCAGCGTTCATTGTGGCGATCCTTGCGTCGGCCTGCTCGCCTGAGGTCGCAAAGGCCCCCGCGCCCGCGTCGGAGTTCGAAAAGGCGTTGGCAATCATGGTCAGCGATCCGGCGCTCACATGGGGGCCGTGCCCGCCGATCTTCTCGGGTGACTGCAGCATCGCGGTGCTGCACGGCAATCCGGCCGAGGCCAATGCCGATGCATTCCTGAAGGTTGGCCCGCAGTACAATATACCGGCGCACTGGCATACCTCGGCGGAACGCATGATCCTCGTCACCGGCCAGCTGCAAGTGACATACAAGGGCCAGCCGACAGTGACGCTCGCAGTCGGGAACTACGCTTACGGCCCGGCGAGAATGCCGCACAATGCGACTTGCGTGAGCGCCGACCCGTGCACACTGTTCATCGCCTTCGAAGCGCCCGTCGACGCGCATGCCTACGACGGCACGCTCGAGTGAGCTGACGCCGACAATACCGATGACCGTTCTCGGCGAAAAGCGGACGACCCGCCCTGCCCACATTTTGGCAATCCACGACGCCCACGCCCGGATGAACTCAAATTAGGGGGATTGCCGCCCCCGCAATCCACTCCCTCTCCCCCGCACCACCCCAACGCGCCCAACGGCCGCGCACAAAAAAGCGCCCCGCCAATCCGGCTGACCTCCGCGCGGCGTTAAGCTCCGCGCATGACACACGCACACGAAACACACCTCGACTCCGACGACGACTACGTCGCCCGCGTCTTCTCTCCCGCCGATGGCTGGGCGATCGTGGCGCATGCGCTGGTGCGGCTGGCGGCGGCGTTCGGCGCCCACGATGCGCTGGCGCGCAACCGCAGCCTCGCGGGCGAGACCGTGCGCGCGCTGCTGACGCAATGGCTGCGCCCGCTGGAGCTGTTCGCGCGCAAGCTGCTGTTCGTGATGGCGTGCGGGCTGGAGGAGGTGGCGACGGAAAAATCAGCAACCCGCATCGCGCCCCCGCCGCATGACGATCTCGCCCCGGCGCCGCGCGCGTGCCGCACCGACGATCCGCAAAGCTGGCGCGTGTGTTTCCGCGTGCAGCCGACCATGCACCGCCTTCGTGCGCACGGCTCGGTGCGAAGCTGGCGCCCGCGCGGCGAGATCGAGCGCGACATCGGCTACTGGCTCGTCGACCGCTATATCGAGAGGGAGGCGCGCGAAGCACGGCGCGCGGCGGCTGGCCCGGGCGTGTTGCGCGCCGACCAGTTCATGCGCCGCGCCGACTACGACGAGGAGGCGCGCGATGCGCAGCGCCACGCGCACCGGCCGCTGCAAAGCCACGACGGCTTCCCGCTCGCGCGCCGCATCGAAGCGCTGCGGCGGCTTCTCGCCGATCCCACGCCGCACGCGCTGACGCTGGCGCGCAGGCTCAAGGGCCTGGCGCCGGAGGCGGGATCTGAACGCGTCGCCGCATTCGCCGCGCCGCACGACCGCGCGAAAGGCGGGCCATGTCGCGCGGGGCTCGCGCTCGTCGACCGCCTGATCCGCCACGCGCTGCGGCCGATGGCGGACACGAGCTGAAGCGTCCGTCACCCTGCGCCGGCCCCACCCGCATCGCGTCCGCGATCCGGGACGATGATCCGTGCGCGGACGGCGGAGATACCTCCTGGCCCGGCGCCGATCCCCCTTCCACCTCGCCTCCCGGCGCCCTAAACGCGGACGGTGACGAAGCATCCCCCAGACACTGCGGCCACTCTCGCAAACGCCGGTTTCGCGACCGCGAAGACGCTCGCGGAAGCGCTGCCGTTCATCCAGATCTACGACCGCGAGATCGTGGTCATCAAATACGGCGGCAACGCCATGGGGGACACCGAAACCGCGCAGAAATTCGCGGCCGACGTGGTGCTGCTGAAGCTGGTCGGCATCCATCCCGTGGTGGTCCACGGCGGCGGCCCGCAGATCAGCCGGATGCTCGACCGGGCCGGGGTGAAATCGGCGTTCGTCGACGGTCTGCGGGTGACCGATGCGCAGACGATGGAGGTCGCCGAAATGGTGCTCTCCGGCGCGGTGAACAAGGAACTCTCGCACCTGATCACCATGGCCGGCGCGGAAGCCGACGTGCGGGGCGTCGGCCTCTCGGGCAAGGACGCCCGGCTGATCACCTGCGAAAAAGTGCACCGCACGAAACGCGATCCGGATTCGAACATCGAGCAGGTGGTGGACCTCGGCTTCGTTGGCGAGCCCACGAAGATCGATCCGCTGCTGATCAACTCACTGATCACCGCGCCGGACGATTACATTCCGGTCATCGCCCCCATCGGCGTCGCCGAGGACGGCGCGACCTACAACATCAACGCCGACACCGCCGCTGGCGCGATCGCAGGCGCCTTGGGCGCCAAGCGTTTCCTGCTGCTCACCGATGTCGCCGGCGTGCTCGACGCCGACAAGCAGCTGATCCGCGAAATGAGCCGCAATGACGCCAAGAAGCTGATCGACACCGGGGTGGCGTCGGGCGGCATGATTCCGAAACTCGAAACCTGCATCGCCGCCCTCGACGCGGGCGTCGAAGCCGCCGTCATTCTCGATGGTCGCCAGCCGCATGCCCTTCTGATGGAGCTTTTCACCGATCATGGCGCCGGCACGCTTATTCGCTAGGTCGCGCGGCTGGATCGGCGCGCTGCTGGGCGTGCTGGTGCTGGGTGCGCTGACGGTCGGCCTCGTGGAAACCCGCGCGCATGCCCAGCCGCGTCCGGGCGCCAAGGCCGCGCCTGCGGCCGGCTCCGGCGGCTGGCAGCTCTGCAACCAGACGAGCTACATCCTGGAAGCCGCGACCGGGCGTCCCGATGGCCGCGCCGTGGTGGTGCAGGGCTGGATCCGGCTGCGGCCGGGCCAGTGCGCCGTCGCCGCGCCTGCGCCGCTGGCCCGCGGCGTCCACTACGTCTACGCCCGCACGTCGCCGGCGCATCGTGGCGGGCGACGCCAATGGGGTGGCGACGCCCGGCTGTGCATCGACCCGACCGCCTCGTTCGCGGTGGAAAATCCCCCGTCGTGCGAACAGATGGGCCTGGAGGAGCGGACGTTCCGCCGGGTCCAGATCAACAAGAAGGACGGCTGGAAAACCAGCTTCGCCGAGGCCGCGCCCTATACGCTTTACGGCGCCCGCAGCCAGGGCCTGCAACGCCTGCTCGCCGACGCCGGCTACGACGCCCAGACTGCCTCCGGCCGCGCCGACGCCCGGCGCGCCGCCACCGCCATCCAGCGCTTCCGCGCCGAGGCGAATGTGGCGGCCACCGCCACCGAGGATCAGCTGATCGACGCGCTGGAAACCTTCGCGCGCCGTCGCGCCGCCGCCATAGGCCTGACGTTGTGCAATCGCACGGCGGGTAAACTCTGGACCGCCGTGGCCCGCCGTCGTGGCGAAGGCTGGGAAAGCCGCGGCTGGTGGCCGCTCGGCCCCGGCGGCTGCGCCCGGGCGATCGACGATCCGCTGCTGCAGACGGTCTACTTCGTGCACGCGATGCTGGAGAGCCCGCAGGGCGAACGCTACCTCGCCGCCGCCGGCGAGACGTTCTGCTCCAGTCCCACCAAGTTCGCGATCCTTGGCCGCGAACGCTGCGCCGAGCGCTACTACGACGAGACGCTGTTCACGGCGATTTCCAGCGACGGCCGCGAAGGCCTCGTGGTGGAGTTCGCCGACGCCGATTTCCTGCCCAGCGGCACCCGTCCCCAGCGCAGTACCGCGCCACGCGCGACGGCCGATGAGCCGGGCGGCCCGTCGTCCGGGTTCGATCGCGGCCGCGCGCCAGCCAGCGCCAGCGACGACGCCGGGCAAGTCATCCCGCCGCGTCGTCCGGCCGGCCCCACGGTCACCCGCAGCAAGACCGGCGACCGCGCCACCGTGGTGCTCCCCGGCCAACGCCCGCCTGCGCCGCAGGAGCCGCCGAAATGATCCCGCTTCAGGCGCGGGACGTGTGGGTGTTCGATCTCGACAACACGCTCTATCCCGCCGATCACACCATCTTCGACACCATCGGCGACCGGATGACCGCCTATATCGCGCGCCACGTCGGCGTTTCACCGGAGGCCGCGCTGGCGCTGCGGGAGCGCTATCACGACGGCTATGGCGCGACCGTCATCGGGCTGGTGAAAAACCACGGCGTCGATGCCGAGGACTTTCTCGACAACGTGCACGACACCCCGCTCGACGGCGTGGCGCCCGATCCCGAACTCGCAGCACTGATCGGCGCATTGCCGGGCCGACGGATCGTCTTCACCAACGGCGCCCGGAGCTACGCGCACCGGATCATCGCCCAGCTGGGCCTGACCGACGTGTTCGAGCGGATCGTGGCGCTGGAGGACGTCGGTCTCATCCCGAAGCCCGAACGCCAGGCGTACGAGCGGCTCGTGGCGCTCTGCGGTTTCGATCCGCGACGCGCCGCGATGATCGAGGATCACGCCCGCAATCTGGAAGCGGCGGCGGCGATGGGATTCGCCACGGTGCTGGTCGGGACCGACGTGGCGCCTGCCCCGTACGTCCAGACCGCGACGCCGAACCTGCACGTCTTTCTCCGCACCCTCGTCGCGCCACGCATTGACCAGGCCGGCGTCACCGCCTAGCGAGCGACGATGACCAGTCACGCCGATCTCGCCGCCGCCATCGATACCGCATGGGAAGGCCGCGACGCGCTGTCCCCGACCAGCAAGGGCCCCGCGCGCGACGCGGTGATGACCGCGCTCGAGTTGCTCGATAGCGGCGTCGCCCGCGTCGCGCAGAAAGCCGCCGATGGCGGGTGGACCGTGCATCAGTGGCTGAAGAAAGCCGTGCTGCTCTCGTTCCGTCTGAGCGACAACACGCAGATGGGCGTCCACTGGGACAAGGTCCCGCAGAAGACCGAGGGCTGGGGCGAGAACCGGTTTCGCGAAGCCGGCTTCCGCATGGTTCCCGGCGCGGTGGTGCGCCAGGGCGCCTTTATCGGGCGCAACGTGGTGCTGATGCCGTCGTTCGTGAATATCGGCGCCTACGTCGATACCGGCGCGATGATCGATACGTGGGCGACGGTCGGGTCGTGCGCGCAGATCGGCAAGAACGTGCACATCTCCGGCGGCGCCGGCATCGGCGGCGTGCTGGAGCCTTTGCAGGCCAACCCCGTCATCATCGAGGACGGCTGCTTCATCGGCGCGCGCAGCGAAGTGGCCGAGGGCGTCATCGTGCGCGAGGGCGCCGTGCTGTCGATGGGCGTGTATCTCGGCGCATCGACCAAGATCATCGACCGGGCCACAGGCGAAGTGATGCGCGGAGAAGTGCCGCCGTACGCGGTGGTGGTGCCGGGCGCGCTGCCCGATCCGCACGGCGGGCCGTCGCTCTACTGCGCGGTGATCGTCAAGCGCGTCGATGCGCAGACACGATCTAAGACCTCGATCAACGAATTGCTGCGGGACTGAAGCGGCCGCGCCTTGCGGCGCAGCCGTTTCGTCGCCAACTCTTGCCGGTCAGCGGCCCGCGACAAGCGCGACGGAATACTGCACGCCGTCTCCGCCCGTTACTTGCCAGGTATCACCCACCTTGCGCGTAGCGACGTGCGGCGAGCACGACTTCTCGCCGCCCTGCGGCGCTATGCAGAACTGGCCACCCTCGACCGCCCACGTCCCCGTGATCGCCTGGTCGCCAGCGGTCATGGTATAGGCCCCGCCCGGATTGAAATTGAATTTCAGCACCGCGCCGTTGGCGCCCGTGGCGACCACCGTGTTGGCGGCGAACGCATCGGCGGTGGTGTCGGCAAACGCCGGAGCTACGCCCAGCGCCAGAACCATCGCCGCAGCGGCCATAAAATTCTTCATCGATCGTCTCCCTCAGTGTCCCTTTGTTCCGTTCTGCGACGGACGCCGGACAATAGCGACGCGCCAATGACAGGCAAGAGCGTCGCCCAGCTCAGTACTTACGGCCGTCCTTGTGGGTGTAGATGTGATCCGCGAAGTGCAGATCGACGTCGGGATAACTCGTGACGTCCTTGTCGTGACGCGAGCCAATCTCCAGATAGACGACCTCGGCATTGCTGCGGTTGATGAAATTGTGCGCGTCCGGCGTCGCCTTCGGAAACGCCGCGCACTCACCTGCGCGCAGGGTCTCCTCGCCCGCGTCGGTGACCATCGTGACTTCTCCCTCGAGCACGTAGATCAGTTCTTCTTCGTGGCTGTGCCAGTGCCGCTGCGACGACCATTCGCCGGGTGGCAGGCGCACGAGATTGACGCCGAAATCGGACAGCCCCGCCGCTTCGCCCAACCGCTGCTTGATGCGGCTTTTCGCCAGGTTCCGAAAAGGTTCGGGGTAGAGCGATCCCTTGCGCTCCACGACCCCGGCGATGTCGATCTTCGGCATGAAATTCTCCTTGAGACCCAATCATATTCACACCGCCCACCGCCGTCGACGCTTCCCCGGCGGAGGCAGAGCAAGTAAGCCCCTCCGATGACGCTGCTTTCCGATCCCCTGCCGCTGGCGCAGGCGCTGATGCGCCGCCGCAGCGTGACGCCCACGGACGATGACGTGCTGGCCGTGCTTTCGGAAGCGCTGGAGCGGCTGGGCTTTCGCGTGATGCGCAAACGCTTCGGCGAGGTGGACAATCTCTACGCGCGCCTCGGGGACGCTGCGCCGAATTTCTGCTTCGCCGGCCATCTCGACGTGGTGCCCGTCGGCGACACCGCGGCGTGGACCGCCGATCCGTTCGGCGCGGAAATCCGCGACGGCTGGCTCTACGGGCGCGGCGCCGCAGACATGAAGACCGCGATCGCGGCGATGGTTGCAGCGACGGCGCGGCATCTCGACACCGAAGGCAAGCCTGCTGGCTCGATCAGCTTTCTCATCACACTCGATGAGGAGGGCCCTGGCCTTGACGGCACGCAGCGCGTGCTCAAGGCGATAACCGCCGAGGGTGAGGTCATCGACCATTGCCTCGTTGGCGAACCGACGAGCCTGGAGCTCGTCGGCGACACGGTGAAGAACGGTCGGCGCGGCAGTCTCAATGCCGTCGTTACCGTGGAAGGCAAACAGGGCCACGTCGCGTACCCCAAGCTCGCGGTGAACCCGATCAACGTGCTGCTCGATGTGGCGCACCATCTGCGCCGCCGCATCCTCGATTCCGGCGCGCCGGGCTTCGATGCGTCGAACCTGGAGATCACC
>JANNVF010000084.1:0-9105 GCA_031414315.1 Hyphomonadaceae bacterium
GCTCTATCCAGCTGAGCTACGGGTGCGGAAGGCGCGGACCCTAGTGCGGGCGGGGCGAAAACGGAAGCCCGGCCCGGCTACCGGAACGCCGCCTTGAGCAAGGCCACCTCGGCATCGAACGCCGCTGTCCCCGGCGCGATCAGCTCCACGTGGCCGGTCCTGGCGATCACCACTGTCTCCGCCGCGTCTCCGGCGGCCCTAGCGCGGGCGGTGTAGCCGTGGCCGAGCTGCGGCGGCGCAATCCGGTCCTCGTCCCCGTTGACGCTGATCTGCCGGACGCCGAGCGGCAGGAGTTCGGCGGGCGAGGTATCGGCGAATACATCGGGCCGGGCAGAGCTCGCCGGGCCGGTGAGCTGGTCCATGATGGCGGCGAGACAGGTGGGGTCGGTGACGGGCGCGGACGCCTTGAGATCCGCGAGGCCGCCGATGTTGAGCACGGTCGCGATGGGCAGCGGGTTGGCGCCGCGAAGCGGGCTGGTGGCCGGCAAGCGCGGGCGCGCCGCAAGCCACAGCGCCAGGTGCCCGCCGGCGGAGTGGCCATAGGCCACGACGCGATCGGTCTTCAGGTTGTACTTGGTCGCGACATCGCGGAGCGCGTCCGCCGCTTTGGCTACATCCATGAACGTGCCCGGATAGCCGCCGCCCACCTCATCAACGCCACGATACTCGACGTTCCAGACGGCTATGCCTTCGGCGCGCAGCGCCTCGGCGGCGTAGTTCATCAGCGTGTGATCGGCGATCTGCTTTTGCCAGCAGCCGCCATGCACCATCAGCACGACTGGGTGCGGCCCCGTGCCGGGCGGCAGCCACAGGTCGGCGACGTCTGTGGCGCCGGGGCCAAACGCGATTGTGTGCGTCGGGGCGGGGAGCGGCCGCTCAAGCAGATCGGACCAGGTCATCAACACGGCAAGCTCCACGGGCGGCGGCGCAGCATTCGTCTCGCGCGGCGCGGGTGCGCATGCGGCGGCGAGGACGGCGGCGGACAGGATCAGGCAACGCATGTGGTGTCCTCCGCCTCGGAAGCGATGGCCGCAAGCGCCAGGCGCCGGCTCGTCAAATATCGAGCCGCATGGCGCACCGCCGCGCGCGGGGCAAGCCGTTGTCGGCTTCGCGGTCGAGGATGGCGCTCAAACGGGCGCCACGCGCGTCCCCCTCCAGCGTGACAAACCCCAGCCGCGCGTAGAACGGCTCGTTCCACGCTACGTTGCGGAACGTGGTGAGCGTGACGCCGGTACAGCCGGTGGCCCGCGCGTGCACGCAGGCTGCGTCCATCAGGCCGCGCCCGAGTCCGTGGCCCTGATGATCGGCGTGCACGGCGAGTTCCCAGATGTGCAGATCGTGCGCGACGCGCTCGGCGGCCAGAAAGCCCACGAGGCGCTCATCGCGCGCCGCCACGAACGCCGCGCCGTGCGCAATGATCTCACGATGGTGATCTGCCGACATGACCTCGTCACCGGCGATCCATGCGAGATCGGGAACGGTGCGGAAGAGCGCGCCAGCGGATCGCTCGATATCGGGCAGGAGCTCGGCGTCCTCGACGCGGGCCGGTCGGATGCGCAGTGTCATGCCCACGCCATAGCACGCTTGACGTCGATCGCGCGCGCTGGCGTTGCTGGCACAGGCGGAGGCTCGCATGCGGCGCGTAACGATGTGGCTGGGGATGGTGTGCGCAGCGTTTATTGCCGCATGCGCGCCGGCGCCTCAGAACAACGGCCCCGCGCTCTGGCGTCTCGCCGACGCCGACAGCGAGATCTACCTGCTCGGCACGGTGCATGTCCTCCCAGCCACGCTGCAGTGGAAGTCGGCGCGCATGGTCGAGGCGTTCCAACGCGCCGATGTTGTCTGGTTCGAAACGCCGACGGATGAGGCCGCCGCGCGCAAGATTGCCGCCATCGTCGCGAGGACCGGCCTGAACCCGCCGGGCCTGACGTTGTCCTCGCAACTGGCGCCGCAAGATCGTGCGCGCCTGCTGCGCGTCGCCGCATCCGTTGGCGTTGCGCCACAAACGCTGGAGCCCCTTCGCCCATGGCTCGCGGGTCTGCAGCTTTCGCTCGCGTTGCTGAACAAGAAGGGACACACGCCCGACGCTGGCGTGGAACACGCGCTCGCCGTGGATGCCGCAGCGCTTGGCAAACCAATCGCCTACTTTGAAACCGCCGAAGAGCAGATGGCGATTTTCGCAACGCTGTCGCCACAGGCCGAACGGGATTTCCTGACCACGACGCTGCGCCAGATCGAGGAGGACGCCGACGACACCGAAACGCTCAATCGTCTGTGGGCGAGCGGCGATACGGTGGAACTTGACCGTCTCATTGCGCAGCTGACCGACGAGGCCGGTCCCGAGGTCGCCGAGGCGCTGATCTATGCCCGCAATGCGCGCTTCGCCGCGCGCATCGATACGCTGATGAACGGCAAGGGGCGGATCTTCGTCGCGGTCGGCGCGGCCCACATGACCGGGGAGCGCGGCCTGCCAGCGCAGCTCCGGGCCAGGGGATATGCCGTCGAGGGACCCTGAGGGCTGTTTCGGGATTAAAGGCTCCGTTAACCGGCGAGGGGCAAAAAGAACTTCGATGTTCTGCTTGCGTTCTACGGAACAAATGCGGTACACAGAGTCTCCAGGCGGTCGGACTGTTCGGCGCCGGGGAGTCGCAGTAAGGGGTTCGCACGCCATGGCCAGCTTGAAGCTTGTGGAGACAATGGAAACCGACAAGCAGAAGGCGCTGACCGCCGCGCTGTCGCAGATCGACCGGGCCTTCGGCAAGGGATCGGTCATGCGCCTCGGCGAGAAGCAGGTGGTGGCGATCGAGGCGATCTCCACAGGCTCACTTGGCCTCGACATCGCCTTGGGGATCGGTGGCCTGCCCAAGGGCCGGATCGTGGAAATCTACGGACCGGAAAGCTCCGGCAAGACGACGCTGGCGCTGCACGTGATCGCGGAAGCCCAGAAGAGCGGCGGCGTGTGCGCCTTCGTCGACGCCGAGCACGCGCTCGACCCGATCTACGCCCGCAAGCTCGGCGTCGATCTCGATGACCTTCTGGTCTCGCAACCTGACAGCGGCGAACAGGCGCTGGAAATCACCGACACGCTCGTGCGCTCCGGCGCGGTGGATGTGCTGGTGATCGATTCGGTGGCGGCGTTGACCCCGAAGGCCGAGCTGGAAGGCGAGATGGGGGATTCGCTCCCCGGTCTGCAGGCACGCCTGATGAGCCAGGCGCTGCGCAAGCTCACCGGTTCGATCTCGAAGTCCAACACGCTGGTGATCTTCATCAACCAGATCCGCATGAAGATCGGCGTGATGTACGGCAACCCGGAAACCACCACGGGCGGCAACGCACTGAAGTTCTATGCATCTGTGCGCCTGGATATTCGCCGCATCGGCCAGATCAAGGACCGCGAGGAGGTCGTCGGCTCCGAGACGCGGGTAAAGGTGGTCAAGAACAAGGTCGCCCCGCCGTTCAAGCAAGTGCAGTTCGACATCATGTACGGCGAAGGCATCTCCAAGACCGGCGAGATGCTCGAACTCGGCGTGAAGGCCGGGATCGTGGAGAAGTCCGGCTCCTGGTACTCCTTCGGCGGTCAGAAGATCGGCCAGGGCAAGGAGCAGGCGCGCAAGTTCCTGAAGGAGCACAAGGATATCGCGCTGCAGATCGAGGACGGCGTGCGCGCGCAGGCTGGCCTCATCGCCGACGACATGATCGCGCCGCCCGAAGCGGACGATGACGCGGAATAAGCCCAGCTCGGATTGCAGCGGGATTTAGCCCCTCCCGTTGCGACGCCGGCCGGTCGGGTTTGCGGTCAGCCCCATCTCCCGTGCCGTGAACTCGGCCGGCCGGCCTCTGTTCTCTGCTCCAGAACAGCGCATATCGAACCCTCTTCTGCGTGCAGGAGAGGGTTTCGGCGTTCGATCGTGGCGGCGGCGCCCGGTTTGCCGCCGCCGGTTCCCGGGCGGCCTTGGCGCAAAGCGGCGCCGTCCCTATACGTCAGAAGACATTCCTCGCCTTCGGGCCTGACACTCCGGACACCACACGCGCATGCCCAGCACCAACACTCCCGGCGTCAACGAGATCCGCGCCCAGTTCCTCGACTTCTTCCGGTCGCGCGGTCACGCGGCGCCGGCGTCGGCGCCGCTCGTCCCGCAGTCGGACCCGACGCTGCTGTTCGTCAACGCGGGCATGGTGCCGTTCAAGAACTACTTCACGGGCGCGGAGAAGCCGCCGTTCCCGCGCGCGACCACCTCGCAGAAATGCGTCCGCGCCGGCGGCAAGCACAACGACCTCGACAACGTCGGCTACACCGCGCGCCACCACACGTTCTTCGAGATGCTCGGCAACTTCTCGTTCGGCGACTACTTCAAGGAACAGGCGATCACCCACGCGTGGGACCTTGTGTCCAAGGAGTGGAAGCTGCCGAAAGACCGCCTCTGCGTCACCGTCTACCACACCGACGACGAGGCCGCGGGCCTCTGGAAGAAGATCGCGGGCTTCGACGACAGCCGCATCATCCGCATCGATACCAACGACAACTTCTGGTCGATGGGCGACACGGGGCCGTGCGGCCCGTGCTCGGAAATCTTCTATGACCAGGGCGAGGGCGTGTTCGGCGGCCCGCCCGGCAGCGCCGACCAGGACGGGGACCGCTTCCTCGAATTCTGGAACCTCGTGTTCATGCAGTACGAGCAGGTGGACGCCGACACGCGCGTCAGCCTGCCGAAGCCGTCGATCGACACCGGCATGGGCCTTGAGCGGATCGCCGCGATCCTGCAGGGCGTGACGTCCACCTACGACATCGATCTCTTCCGCACGCTGATGGCGGCGTCGGAGGAGCTGACCGGGATCAGCGCCGACGGACCGCAGGCCGCGAGCCACCGCGTCATCGCCGACCATTTGCGCGCGTCGTCGTTCCTGATCGCCGACGGCGTGTCGCCCGCCAACGAAGGCCGCGGCTACGTGCTGCGCCGGATCATGCGCCGCGCGATGCGCCATGCGCACATGCTGGGCGCCACGTCGCCGCTGATGCACCGCCTCGCGCCGACGCTGATCGCGGAGATGGGCGCGGCCTTTCCGGAACTCGAGCGCGCGCGCCCGGTGATCCTCGACCAGCTGGAGCAGGAAGAGGAGCGCTTCCGCCGCACGCTCGGTCGCGGGCTGTCGCTGCTGGAAGAAGAACTGGCGACGCTGAAGCCGGACGCGCCGCTCTCCGGCGAAACCGCGTTCAAGCTCTACGACACGTTCGGATTCCCGCTCGATCTCACGCAGGACATCCTGCGCGGGCGCGGCCTCACGGTGGACACCGATGCGTTCGACGTCGCGATGGAGCGCCAGCGCGAAAAGGGTCGCGACTCGTGGACCGGCGCGGGCGAAGCGGCGAGCGAAACGGTCTGGCTCGCGATCAAGGACCGCGCGGGCGCGACCGAATTCCTCGGCTATGACGGCCTCACCGGCGCCGGCAAGATCGTCGCCATCGTCGCGCAGGGCGCGGAGGTGAAGAGCCTCGGCGAAGGCGAGGTCGCGGAACTCGTATTCGACCGCACGGCGTTCTACGCGGAGTCCGGCGGCCAGGCGGGCGATCACGGCGTCATCGCGTTCGCCAATGGCGCGGTGTTCGACGTGGCCGACACGCAGAAGCGCGCGGGCGCGCTGCACGGTCATATCGGTCGGCTCGTGAAGGGCGCGATCAAGACGGGCGACAAGGCGACGTTCGACGCGAACGGCGTGCGCCGCGACGCGATCCGCGCCAACCATTCCGCGACGCACCTGCTGCACGCTGCGCTGCGCCATGTGCTGGGTCCACACGTCACCCAGAAGGGTTCGCTGGTGGAGTCCGACCGTTTCCGCTTCGACTTCTCGCACAACGCGCCGGTCACCGCCGACGAGCTGGAGCGTGTCGAGGACGAGGTGAACGCGATCATCCGCCAGAACGCGGAAGCGACCATCCGGGAAATGGCGCCGGCGGACGCGATCGCCGCGGGCGCGCTCGCGCTGTTCGGCGAGAAATACGGCGACCGTGTGCGCGTGCTGACGCTCGGCGAGGATCCCGTCGCGCACGACAAGCCCTATTCGGTCGAGCTGTGCGGCGGCACGCACGTGCGCCGCACCGGCGACATTGCGGTGTTTACGATCCTGTCGGAAGCCGGCGTTGCCGCGGGCGTGCGGCGGATCGAGGCGGCGACAGGCGCTGCGGCGCTGTCGCACCTGAAGACGCAGGTTCAATTCGCGAAAACCATCGCGTCGAACCTCAAGGCGCCGCTGGCGGAGGCGCCGGAGCGCGTCGCCGCGCTCGCGGCCGACAGACGCAGGCTGGAAGCAGAGTTATCGGATACGCGCAAGAAGCTCGCGCTCGCGGGCGTCGGCGGATCGGCGCCGGCGGCGGGGCCGGAAACGATCGGCGGCGTAAAGGTGCTCGCGCGCGTGCTCGAGGGGGTGCCGGCGAAGGATCTTCGCGGACTCGTGGACGAAGGCAAGGTGGAGCTGGTTTCCGGTGTGGTCGCCTACATCGGCGTCGATGCGGGCAAAGCGGCTCTCGCCATCGGCGTGACGGATGATCTGAAGGGGCGTGTCAGCGCGGTCGATCTCATCCGCGCAGGCGTGGCGGCGGTCGGTGGACAGGGCGGCGGCGGGCGGCCAGACATGGCGCAAGGCGGCGGACCCGATGGCGCGAAAGCCGGCGACGCGCTCGCTGCAATCCGCGCCGCACTGGAGAAGGCGCTGGCCGCGTGAGCGTGCACGTCGTGCTGCTGAGCGCCATCAATACTGGTCGTCGCAAGGCGACGTCCGCGGACCTGAAGACGCTCTGCCTCCATCTCGGCTGGACGCGCGCGGAGACGCTGCTGGCGAGCGGCAACATCATCATCGACACTGGACGTCAGGGCGCCGCCAAGGTGTCGGCGCGTCTGGAGGCGGCGATTGAGACCGAATTCGGCTTCGAGGCGCGCGCGATTGTCCGCAGCGGCGACGATCTTGACGATGTCATCGCACGCCTGCCGTACAAGACTTTCACGCCGAAGTTGATGCTGGTGAATTTCCTGGACGCCGTGCCGACGAAAGCCGGGATCACGGCGCTGGACGCCTTCAACGCGGGGCGCGAAGAGTATGTGATCGATGGGCGCGAGATGTTCATTCGCTACGAAAACGGCGTCGCGGAAACCAAGCTCACACCGCCGGTTATTCGGCGCAAGCTCGGCGTGACGGGAACGGCGCGCAACTGGAACACGGTTGGCAAGCTACGCGACCGCGCGCGGTCAATGGAAGCGGCATGACGGGTATCTCCTATCGCGACGCCACCGTCGATGACTGCGACGCGCTCTCCGTGCTGATGCGCGAAACCTTTATGGCGACCTTCGGCCACCTTTATCGCACCGAAGACCTCGCGGCGTTTCTCGCGGCGAGCTACGCGCCGGCGCAGCAGTACGCCGAACTCATCGCGCCAGACGGCGAGACACGGCTGGCCGTGCGCGATGGCGCCCTCATCGGCTACGCGCATATCGGGCCGTTCACCCTGCCGTACGACTCAGGCCTGGCGCACACGCTGGAGCTCTACCGCCTCTACGTGCGCGCTGACGTGCAGGGCAAGGGCGTGGCGCCCACACTGATGGACTGGGCGATGACCCGCTTTCGCGCGCGCGGCGCGGCGCAGGCGTTTCTGGGCGTCTGGTCGGAAAATCACCGGGCGCAGAAATTCTATGCGCGCTACGGGTTCGAGAAGGTCGGTGAATACCAGTTCGCGGTCGGCCAGGCGCGCGACGAGGAATGGATCCTGCGCGCCGACCTGATCAGCCCCGGCGGTACTGGATGAAGCCGCTGCGCACCGCGACGGCGTCATAAAGCACCCGCGCCGTGGCGTTGGTTTCGTGGGTCAGCCAGTAGACGCGGGCAGCGCCTACTTCGTCGGCACGGGCGTAGACCGCCTCGATCAGCGACCGTCCCACGCCCTGGTCGCGGGCGTCGGGAGAAACGAAAAGATCCTGCAGGTAGCAGTAGGGCGCCGCCGTCCAGGTGGAGCGATGCAGGACACACTGCACGATGCCGACGAGAATGCCGCCCTGTTCCACCACGATGCAGAACAGGTCCTCGGCGGGGTCAAGCAGGCGACGAAAGGTGAGGTCGGTCACGTCGTCAGCGACGACGGCGCCGTAGAATTCGAGATATCCGCGCCACAGCGGTTCCCAGCCAGCGCGATCCTCCGCGCGGATGTTCCGCACCTCGAGGGCGTCGTTGTTATTCACGATGCTCAACACGCTCACGGCGGAAAGCTCCCCCAAGGTTTGCAGCTAACCATGCAAAGGCCACGCCGGTCCAGCGCCCGCTTCGCAACCGCACACTTTCGACGCTGCCTGGTTAACGGCGCAGCGGCGAGGCGTGTCAGCGTCAGGAGACGGTTCCAGCACGGCTCTTAGCAAACGCACCGCGTTTCGGCCGGTTCCGTGGGAGGCGTACGGGTTTACGCCGCCATCGCTTTCTCCAGGTTCACCGCCACCGCGTCGATGAAGCCCTCGGTCGTCAGCCAGCCCTGCTTATCGCCCACCAGCAGCGCCAGGTCCTTGGTCATCTGGCCGGCTTCAACGGTGTCGACGGTGACTTTCTCCAATGTCTCGGCGAACTTGATGAGCGCCGGGTTGTTGTCGAGCTTGCCGCGATGCGACAGCCCGCGGGTCCAGGCGAAGATCGAGGCGACCGAGTTGGTCGACGTCGGGTTGCCCTTCTGGTGCTCGCGGTAGTGGCGTGTGACGGTGCCGTGCGCGGCTTCGGATTCCAGCACGCGGCCGTCCGGCGTGACGAGCACGCTGGTCATCAGGCCCAGTGAACCAAACCCTTGTGCCACCGAATCCGACTGCACGTCGCCGTCGTAGTTCTTGCACGCCCACACGAAGCCGCCGGACCACTTCATGGCGGACGCCACCATGTCATCGATCAGGCGGTGCTCGTAGACGATGTTCGCGGCCTTGAACTGCGGCGCGTATTCGGCGTCGAAGATCTCCTGGAAGATGTCCTTGAAGCGGCCGTCGTAGGCCTTGAGGATGGTGTTCTTCGTCGACAGATAGAGCGGATATTTCCGCGCCAGCGCATAGGTCATAGACGAGCGCGCGAATTCAACGATGCTGTCGTCGA
>JANNVF010000085.1:0-8876 GCA_031414315.1 Hyphomonadaceae bacterium
CAAGACGCAGCTGGTGCCGCTCATCAAGGGCGCGATCCTGCATTGCGGTGCGGCGTTCATCGATTGCATCTCCCCCTGCGTGGCGTTCAACAACCATACGGGCTCGACCAAGAGCTTCGACTACGTGCGCGAGCACAACGAGGCGGTGAACCGGCTCGACGTCATCCTCGGCCGCGCGCCGATCACGGCGAGCTACGCGCCAGGCGAAGTGCGCGACGTCACACAACACGACGGCTCAGTGCTGCGCTTGCGCAAGCTGCACGACGACTACGATCCCACCAACCGCATCGTCGCCGCGAACTACCTGCAGGAGCGCCACGCGGCAGGGGAGATCGTCACGGGCCTGCTGTTTGTGGATCCTGACGCAACGGACCTGCACGATCGCCTGGGCACGACGGCGACCCCGCTGAACCAGCTGGGCACGAAAGCGCTGACACCGGGCAGTGCGGCGCTGGCGAAGATCAACGCCGGTTTGCGCTAGAGTCCCGCCAGTTTCCGCAGGTTCACTTCCGGCCGCGGCCCCATGTGCGAAATGACTTCCGCTGCGGCGACTGAGCCCAGCCGCCCGCATTCTGGCAACGGCAGATCCTTCGCCAGTCCGTAGAGAAAGCCCGCCGCGTACTGATCGCCGGCCCCGGTGGTGTCGAGCACCTTCGCGACGGGCTCCGCGTTCACCGTGTGCGTCTCGGCGCCGGCCACGATCACCGAACCCAGCTCCGAGCGGGTCACCGCCACGATCGGGCACACCTGGCGCGCCGCTTCCAGCGCGTCGCCAAAATCGTTGGTCTGGTAGAGGTTGATGATCTCGGCCTCGTTGGCGAACAACACATCGATGTGATGCTCGACGAGGTGGCGGAAGCTCGCGCGGTGGCGCTCCACACAGAACGTATCCGACAGCGTCACCGCCACGCGCCGACCAGCCGCCTTGGCGATTTCGGAGGCGTGGACGAACGCCGCCTGCGCTTCATCGCGGTCGAACAGATAGCCTTCGAGAAACAGCAGGGTCGCGCTTTCGATCAGACCCTTGTCGATATCGCTGGAGTCCAGCAGCGTCGACGCGCCCAGGAATGTGTTCATCGAGCGCTGGCCGTCCGGCGTCACGGCGATCAGGCTGCGCGCGGTGGCCGGCGCACCCTTGCGCGGCGCGGTTTCGAAGTGGACTCCCTCGGCACGGAACGCGCGGGTGAAGTCGGCGCCAAGCTGGTCGTCGGAGACCTTGCCCATGTAGCCGGCCTTGCCGCCGAAGCTCGCCACACCGGTCATGGTGTTAGCGGCGGACCCACCGGGCGCGATCACCTTCTCGGGAAACAGACCTGTCAGCTCGATCGCGCGCTCCTCCTCGATAAGACTCATGGAGGCCGGGGTCAGGCCATGGCGGGTGAGGAACGCGAAATCGACCTGTGCGAGGACGTCGACGATGGCGTTTCCGACGGCGACGACGTCATAGGCGGCTGTGGTCATGGAAGTTCCTTGAAGTGTCGCCGGTTTCTGGCGGGCGCCGGTCCTCCGCGCAAGCGATTGCGTCACCAACCGGGGAGCGGCATGTTCGTCGCATGCTGAATCGCCTCCTGTGCGTCGCCGCCGCGCTCCTGCTCGCCGCCTGCGCTTCCACCACCACTCTTCCGGTCGGTACAACAGCCGGGCGCACCCGCCCGCCTGCGCAAGCCGCGCACGTCCGCTCGGACCCGACTACCGCTTTGCTTCGCGTCGGCACCGCCGACGCCATCACCACCGCCGAGGCGCGCGCGCTGTTCGGGCCGCCGGACGTGGATCGGCGTGACGGCGCCGGCGCGCTGCTGGTGTGGACGTTTCCGAACTGCGCGCTGATACTCGGCTTCGCCAACGACAGGTTGCGCACCGTGGAGCCGGGTCCGCGCCGCACAGGGCAGGCGGCGCCGACGCTACAGACCTGCATCGCCGAAGCGCGCACGCGGGGCGCGACCTCCTAGATGTTGCGCGTCGCTTACTTGACCGGATCGCGCTGGCGCGGCGGGCCGCTGGTTGTTGGCGAACTCCCGGCGCTGGAGGCGCCCGACTTCGCGTTACTGGAGCCTATAGCGCGCGATCGTGGCGTCGTGCTCGAGATCGTCCGCTGGGACGCGCCGGATCTCCTGGCGCAAGGTTTCGACGCGGCGCTCATCCGCTCGACGCGGGATTATTCCGACCGCGTTGATGAGTTTCTGGCGCGCCTGGAGGAGATGGAGCACGCCGGTCTGCGCGTATTCAACAACGCCGCCGCCGTGCGCTGGAACGCGCGCAAGGTGTATCTGGAAGATCTCTCCGCGCGGGGCGCCCCCACGATCCCCACCGTGTGGTCAGACACCGCGACCGTGGACGCCGTGCTGCGCGCGTTCGATACGTTTGAGGCCGCAGAGATCGTCGTGAAGCCGCAGCTCGGCGCCGGCAGTCGCGACACGATCCGGCTGAAGCGCAATGGATGGAGCGCATCCGACCTCGCGATGGCGTCACCGCGCGCGGTGATGATCCAGCCGTTCCTGCCGAGCATCGAAACGACGGGCGAACTGTCGCTGTTCTACTTCGGCGGCAAGCCCGCGCACGTGATCCGCAAGCGCCCCGGCCCCGGCAAGTGGCTCGCCAACGTGGATGGCGCGCAATTCGCGCGCGGGGAAGCGACGACGGCGGAGCGTGCAGCAGCGGAAGCGGTACTCGTCGCTACGCCGCACGAGCTGCTTTACGCCCGCGTCGATCTTGTGGAAGGCGCCGACGGGCGCCCGCGCCTGATCGAGCTGGAGGCGATCGAGCCTTATCTCTTCTTCGCCTTCGCGCCCGAAGGCGCGCCGGTCTTCGTCGAAGCCTTGCGCGCGGCCGTGGAGGGTAGTCCCGTCTTGTCGCCGTAGGTGCAGATGTCGTTGACGACGCACGTCGTGCACAGCGGCTTGCGCGCCACACACGTGTAGCGCCCGTGCAGGATCAACCAGTGATGCGCGCCGTGCAGGTACTCCCGCGGCGTGATCTTCATCAGCGCGCGCTCCACCGCCTCCGGCGTGGTCCCGCGTGCAAGACCCGTGCGATTGGCGACCCGGAATACGTGCGTGTCCACGGCGATCGTCGCTTCGCCGAACGCCTCCGACAGCACGACGTTGGCGGTCTTCCGTCCGACGCCGGGTAGCGCCTCCAGCGCTTCGCGATCGTGCGGCACCTTGCCGTCGTGCCGGTCGATCAGCTGCTGCGACAGCGCGATGACGTTCCTGGTTTTGTTCCGCCACAGGCCGATGGTCTTGATGTGGTCGGCGAGGCCTTCCTCGCCCAGCGCAACCATCTTCGCGGGCGTGTCGGCGATCTTGAACAGGTCTGCCGTCGCGCGGTTGACGCCTTTGTCGGTCGCCTGTGCCGACAGCGCCACCGCCACCACCAGTGTGAACGGATTGACGTAGTCTAGCTCCGTCCGGGGCTCAGGCCGCGCGGCGGCGAGGCGGGCGTACAGCATCGCGGCGTCCGCCTTCGTCAGCCGCTTCGTCATGCCACCCTCGCCGCCGAATGTCCGATGCATCCTAGCAGCGACCGCGCGTTGCCGCCGCGTCGAATTTGCGCCACCCTCCCTGCATGACGCCGCCCACGACGCCGCGCTGGGAACGCATCGCTGATCCGCCGCCCGCGCGCGGCCCTGCGCTGATGGACGCATTGCTCACGCCGCACCGTAGCCTGAGCGCTCGGGCGTTCCTGCAGGTGATGTGCACGTTCTCTGGCATGAACATGCTGGTCGCGATCTTCTGGGCATTGCAGGGCGCGTGGCCCGTGCTTGGCTTTCTGGTGCTGGACGTGGCGCTGCTGACCGTCGCGTTCCGCATGAATTTCCGCTCCGGGCGCATGTTCGAGCGTGTGCGGATCGATGCTGATGTCGTCCATATCATGCGCCAGCCGGTGCGCGGACAGGCGTCGCACTGGGTGGTGAACCCGAGCTGGGCGCGGGTGGAGGATCGGCCGGATGCGGTGCGGATCGCCGCCGGTGATCGCGCGATGCATGTGGGGAAGTTCCTGTCGCCGTCGGAACGGGGAGACCTCGCGGTTGCGTTGCGCGCCGCGCTGGCGCGCGCGCGGCTGAGCCTTTAGAGCCCCAGCACATCCTGCATCGAGTAGAGGCCGGGCTTTTGCTGCACGGCCCACAACGCGGCGTGCAGCGCGCCGACCGCGAAGATTGTGCGATCCGACGCTTGATGCGTGAAACGCAACGTTTCGGTTTCGCTGGCGAGGATCACCTCGTGCTCCCCGACGAGGCCGCCGCCGCGCACCACTGCGAACCCGATGCCCCCTTCAGGGCGAGACCCAACGATGCCGTCACGCGGTTCGATGCGCAGGTCATGCAGCTTTTTGCCCCGCCCCGCCGCCGCTGCTTCGCCGAGCATCAATGCGGTGCCGGAGGGCGCATCGACTTTGCGGCGATGGTGGCTCTCCACGATCTCGATATCCCAGTCGGGGCCGAGCAGCGCGGCTGCCTGTCGCACGAGACCTGCAAGCACGTTCACGCCGAGGCTGAAGTTGCCGGACTGCACGACGGCAATCCTTTTCGCCGCCTCGCGGATCGCTGCTTCACCCATCGCGTCGATGCCCGTGATCCCGATGATCGCCGCACGCACGCCGGTGGAGGGGAGGGCCTGCACGGCGGCGCGTGTCGCGTCGGGCGTGGAGAAATCGATCCAGACATCGGCCTTCCTGGCGGCGCTCGCGACGTCGGCTGTGACGAGCACTCCCAGCGCATCAAGCCCGGCGAGGACACCGATGTCCTGTCCCTCGGCCTCTGCGCCCTTGCGTGCCGAAGCGCCGGTGACGCGCACGTCCTTGCGCCCCGTCGTGGCGCGCACGAGCGCCTGTCCCATTCGGCCGGCTACACCGGCAATCGCGATCTTTATTGTCATGGGCGCGGTGGTAGCAGATTGCCGTCGGCCGCGCGCGGGTCGTTCGCGACGCCGGCCGCGCGCGGGAACACGTAGCGGTGATAGCCGAGCAAGGCGGCGACAGCAGCGGCCGCCACCAGCGCGTAGGCTGCATAGCGAACGGGGCCTTCGAGCAACCCCACGTCCAGCGCTAGCGCCTTGAGAAAGCCGACTGCGGTGAGGGCGGCCGCGCTTATGCGCAGCAATAAGCGGCCGGCGCCGGCGTCTACCCGTAGCGCGAACGCCAGGACGAGCGCTGACACAACCACCAGTCCGGCGGAATAGGCGCCGTGCTCCAGCGCCGTGATCGGCGCGATCGGCATCGTTGCGGGATGGAAGATGTGCCGTGTCTCTAGCAGCACCCACGCCAGGCCGCAGAGGATGGTCGCCGCCGTGGCGATGGATGCGCGCAGCGATGGCGCAATGCCGGCGCGCAGCACACCGTAGAGGGCAAACAGCGCGGCGGGCGCGAGGTAGGCCGAGGCTATCTCGTTGAAGACCGGCGGCCCGCTCACCGGCGCTGGCAGCGCGCCCCACCACGGGGCGAATAGTGCAAACCCGGCCACCGCCATGTGTACGAGTGCGACGGTGAACGCGAGCCGCTCGGTCCACTGCAGAAGAGGCCGCTCCAGCCGTCCATAGCGCCACGCGATGGCGCACGCGACGACGAGCAGGAACACGGTGTGTGAGCCCACTTCCCACAGCGACGTGTAGGGCGCGGTCAGGACGCCTGCGTTGGCGAGGTGGCGGATCTCCGCCCAACCGAACGCCATCACCAGCGCGATCAGTGCAATGCGCAGGAAGATGGTCACCCGCGCCAGATATCCCGCCGGCCCGATCGCGAAAAGCCGCGCGCCGGCCCAGACCGAAATCATCGCGATCAGGAATGTCGGCGCCAGCGTGTTCAGCAGCGGCGTGGGCTCCACCGGCGCGCGCATCAGCGCGATCGGGGAGAGCAGCGCCACGGTGACGGCGCCGACCACCGCACCGGTGAAGCGCAGAGCGGGAATGCTGAGACGCCGGTCAAGCCAGCCAAGTGGAATCAGCAGCACCGCAATGCCCGCCGCCAGTCGCACGTGATCCAGCGCGAACGCGCCGGCCATCACCGCACACGCGGCGGCGGCGGCGGCAAACGCAGTGGTAGCGCCGGAGGCCTTGGAAGCGTCGCTGGCGGCGTTGGAGATGCGGTCGAGCGCAAAGCCATTGAACGCCGCCAGCATCAGCGCCGCGCCGCCCCACATCACCGGCATGTTGATGGCGGCGCCGAGGCGCAGGTACGCGATCAGCAGCACCGCTGTCGGCGCCAGCGCCGCGAGCATGGCGCCGGGGCCAGGTGCGCGGTTGCGCGCCATCATCAGCCAGCCGCCAATGCACGACACGAACCCGAACGCGCCGGCGACACCGGCAAATGCGCGTGCATCGTATGCGAACAGGATCGGTGGCCATGCGGCGATCGCCACCAGCGCGGCCGCGGCCGCAATGACGGGTGTCGGCGCGAAGCCTTCGCGGAAAGCGGCGGCAATAGAAAGTAGCGCCGTGATCACGACAAGCGCGGTGACGGCGGCGCCGCCCGCGCCGGCTGCCTTGATCGACAGGGTCACCAGCAGCGCTGACGCCGCGCCGATCATCGCCACGCCGACCCATGCCGGCAAAGGCCACGGCAAGGCCATGCGTCGCGAGAACGCCACCGGTTCCTGCGCGTGCTCCCAGGCGAATGCGACGCCAAGCACGGTGAGCGCTACGAGATATCCTGCAGCGGCAGAAACGCCCGACGGCAGAACGAAGAAGAAGATCCACACCCCGGCCCACGCCAGCGCGCCTAGCGCCGCCGCCCAGCCGAAGAGATGCCAGTCGCGATGTTTGGTCAGTGCAAACGCCGCCGCCGTGATCGCAAACAGATAGGCGAAGAACGCCGTCGCGGAAGCGCCGATCACGCCGACCAGCGCCGGCGCTGCAAAGCCCATCGCCAGTCCTTCCCACGCGAGCGCGCGGCCGTGGCGCAGCGACAATGCAAATCCGCCGAGCGCGCACGCGCCCATCAAGCCGATCGCCGCAGCGGGCGGCATGTGGAGCTGCGGCAGGCGCGCGAGTCCGACATAGGTGATGCCGTAGGCGCAGAAGAGACCGGCAGCGGCGAGGATCGCGGGTGTGTGCCTAGCCTGCCAATCGGCAGGCGGCTCGACGAGGTTGCGCCGACGCATGGCTTCACCGGCGCCGATCATCCCGGCGCCGATCAGGTAGCCGAGCAGCAACTGCGACACCTCGCCGAACTTGCCTTGCTCGTTGGCGTAGACCAGCAGCGCGATGATCGCGATCGCGATGACCGCGCCCACGCCCCACAGCACCATCATCATGTTCACCGCGAAGGCCGGCGTGGCGGGCGCTTCGAGGGGTGGTTGCGCGGGAAACAGCGGTTCAGTCGGCGCCGTAGGCGGGCGGCGATAAGCCTCGGGCCTGATGAACGCTTCGGTGCGTGCAGGAGGCGAGGGGAGTGCCGCCTCGGCGCCAAGCGGTTCAGCGGCGATCGGCGCCTTGAACGTCGGCGTGAGCGCGGCGACCTTGGCGGCGCTGGCGGGCACAGGTTGCGGTGTGGGCGGGGGCGCGGCCACCGGCGCGGGGCGCGGCGGCGCGGGGACGGCCAGGGGCGGTGCTCGAGTCGGGGCGGCTGGCGCGATGCCCGCCGGCTCGTGACCCGCCAGGCGGGCCTCAAGCGCTGCGATCCGCGCGGTCTGCTCCATCAGCGCGAGGCGGTACCGCTCCAGCCGGAAGAACGCGATCGTGCCGAACGCCGCGCCGGTTCCAACTGCCGTCGCCAGGATCAGGCCGAGGACAAGAAACTCTGCGAAATCCAAAACTTCCCCCGTGCGGCGAGCGGTTCGCCCCATCCGTGCACGGACGTCGGAGCGACCTGCACTTATGCCGTCTCAGCGGGCGGGAGTCTCGCCGTTACCCTCGAAAAAGCGCTTCATCATATCGAAGAAGCCCCGCGTCTGCGGGTGGGAGTCGACACCGCATTCCTCGGCGAATTCCGCCAGAAGCTTCTTTTGTTTGGACGTGAGGTTGACCGGCGTCTCCACGAAGATCTCCACGTGGAGATCGCCGCGGTCGCGGCCCTGCAGGCGCGGCATGCCCTGGTTCTTGAGACGGAAGCGTCGTCCGGTCTGCGCGCCAGGCACAATGGTGACGCTCTGTTTGCCGCCATCGATGGTGGGAACTTCGATGTCGCCGCCGAGCGCGGCGGACGTCATCGGCACCGGCACGCGGCAGAACAGCTCCATGCCGTCGCGTTCGAACAACTTGTGGGCGCGCAGCGAGAGGAAGAGGTAGAGATCGCCCGGCGGGCCGCCGCGCGCGCCCAGGTCGCCTTCGCCTGACAGGCGGATGCGGGTGCCGTCCTCCACGCCCGGAGGGATCTTCACCGACAATGTGCGGTCGCGCTTGATGCGCCCGCGTCCGCTGCACGTCTTGCACGGATGGCGCACGACCGTACCGCGTCCGCCGCAGGTGCTGCAGGTGCGGACGATGCGGAACATGCCCTGCGACGCGCGCACCTGGCCGGCGCCGCCGCAGGTGGTGCAGGTTTCGGCTTTCGTGCCGGGCTCAGCGCCGGCGCCAGCGCACACCTCGCACGACATTTCGCGCGGCACGACGATCTCGCGTTCAAGGCCCGAATAGGCCTGCTCCAGCGTGATCTCGATGTCGTAGCGCAAGTCGCCGCCGCGCTCGGGGCCATTGCCGTTGCGCCGGCCACCGCCGCGCTGACCGAAGAGATCGCCGAACGCGTCGCCGAACACTTCGCTGAAGATGTCGGAGAAGTCGCCGCCGCCGAAGCCGCCCGCGCCGCCCTCGAACGCGGCCTTGCCGTAGCGATCAAACGCCGCGCGTTTCTCCGGGTCGGAGAGGACCGCGTAGGCCTCGTTGATTTCCTTGAACTTGTCTTCGGCGCCCTTGTCGCCCGGATTCTGATCCGGGTGAAACTGCATG
>JANNVF010000086.1:0-9307 GCA_031414315.1 Hyphomonadaceae bacterium
ATCGCCGTGGCGATCCTCGCCAACCGGGCGCGGCCGATCCTCGCTGCGGCGCTCGTGCTGACGGCATTCACGGCGATCTACGTCAACAACGCCGATCGCAACATCGCTTTCCAGGGGCGCAGCTTCTTTGGCGTCACACGAGTCGTGGAATACCCCGCCATGGCCGACGGTGTGCTCCGCGTGATGATGCACGGCACCACGATCCACGGCGCGCAGTACCTGACTGGCGCGCGCACCCGTGACCCGCTGACCTACTACCACCCCGACACCGGCCTCGGACGCGCGACGCAGGCAGCGCTCGCGCGTCATCCCACCGGGCGGCTTGGGCTGATCGGCCTTGGCTCCGGATCGACGGCTTGTCTCAAGCGTCCGCAGGACACGCTGACGATCTTTGAGATCGATCCGATGGTCGAACGGTTCTCCACGCAGACAGGCGTGTTCACGTTCGTTCCGCAATGCGCGCCGGACTTCAAACTTGTGCTTGGCGACGCACGGCTGGGCATTGCAACGATGCCCGACAACTCGTTCGATGCGCTCGTGGTCGATGCATTCTCGTCCGATGCGGTGCCCGCGCACCTGCTGACGAAAGAGGCGGTCGAGCTCTACCTTCGCAAGCTCTCTCCGGACGGAGTCGTGATCCTCCACCTCTCCAACCGCAATCTTGACCTCGTTTCCGAGGCGGCTCGCGTCGCACGACAGGGTGGGCACGGCGCCTTGTGGGCGTCACTGGATGGGTCGGACTCCGCCGACTACTACACGTCGTTTTCCACCAGCACGCTCATCATCACCCGCACCCAGGAGATCGCGGAGGCGCTGAACCTGGGTCTTGGTTGGTGCCCGGTTGAGCTGCCCGCAGACCTGACACCCAACGACTCGCACTACGATTGCGTGCGGATCTTTGAAGGGCAAAAGGTCGATCTTCGGGGAAAGGCGTGGAGCGACGAATACATCAACCTCGTGCGGCCGTTGCTCTCGAACCTCAGGAACTAGTCGGGCAGGAGGACGGTCGCAGTCGCCTGCGCGGCAAGACCTTCCTCGCGGCCTGTAAAGCCCAGACGTTCGGTGGTCGTCGCCTTCACGCTTGTGCGGTTCACGGACAGTCCCAGAATCTCGGCCGTGCGCGCGCGCATCGCGTCGCGGTGCGGTCCGATGCGCGGACGCTCGCAGATGAGCGTCACGTCCGCATGCACGATGCGTCCCCCGGCCTGCGCGACGAGGTCGACGGCGTGGCGCAGGAACACCTCGGAGTCGGCGCCGCGCCATTGCGGATCGCTGGGCGGGAAATGATCGCCGATATCACCGGCGCCGAGCGCGCCGAGAAGCGCGTCGGTCAGTGCGTGCCAGCCAGCGTCCGCATCGGAGTGACCTATGAGGCCGCGCTCATGGGCGATGCGCACGCCGCACAGCGTGACATGATCGCCCGGCCCGAAGCGGTGTGCGTCGAAGCCTGACCCGACGCATGGCGCGCCCGCGCCGATGAGACGCTCCATCATCGTATGATCCTCGGGAAACGTGATCTTGCCATAACGCGCATCGCCCGCGATCAGCCGTGCAGACATCCCGGCGGCGCGCGCCACCGCGATGTCATCGTCGAGCACGTTGTCGGCGGAAAGCGCGCGATAGGCGGCCAGCAGGGGCGCAAACCGGAACGCCTGCGGCGTCTGCGCACGCCACAGGCCAGTGCGCTGCTCATCGTTCTCGACAATTCCAGACGCCGCCACACGCTTCAGGGCGTCTGCCACGGGAAGCGCCGGCGCCACAGCGTCTGTCTGCCCCAGGGCAGCGATCAGGGAGTCGATCACCGCCTCGTTGACGCCCGGTCGCGCGGCATCGTGGATCAGGACGACGTCCGGCGGGCCGCCGCTGGTCAGGGCCTCCAGCCCCGCATGGACCGAGCCTGTTCGAGTTGCCGCACCGAAGACGGGTTCTGCGTCCATGCCGGCCGCACATCGCGCAAACACTGAGCCGGAGGCGGCGTCGATAACCACCACAATCCGACTAATGCTCGGACGCGCCCGAAAGGCCTCGAGCGACCAGCGCAGCATCGGCTTGCCCGCGAATGGCCGGAACTGCTTGGGGAGGCCGCCTCCGGCGCGCTGTCCGCTGCCGGCGGCGACAATGAGTGCGGCGGCGATCATGGCTCTCTCCAGAGGTGGTTGTGTCACCCTCCGGCCACATGAGGCAATGCGTCCACAGATCGACACTGGCGCCTAGAAATCAGGCGCCCTACAAAGAGGCATGCTGAAGCCGCTTCACGTCGGCCCTCTGCGGATTGAAACGCCGGTTCTGCTCGCCCCCATGGCCGGGGTGACGGACCTTCCCTACCGGCGTCAGGCTCATGCTGCCGGCGCGCCCTACGTGGTGTCCGAGATGGTGGCCGGCGATCAGCTCGCCCGGTCTCGTCGCGACATGGTGCGGCGCGTGGCAGGGGCCGGCGTACTGACACCACTGGTGATCCAGCTGGCCGGCCGTGAGCCGGAATGGATGGCGCTCGGCGCAAGGGTCGCTGAAGACGCTGGCGCCGACGTGATCGATATCAACATGGGCTGTCCGTCAAAGACCGTGACGAACGGGCTCTCGGGCTCCGCGCTGATGCGGGATCCCGATCACGCCTTGCGCCTGATCGACGCAACGGTCGGCGCCACGGGCAAACCGGTGACCCTGAAAATGCGGCTCGGCTGGGACACGGCGTCGACGAATGCGCCGGAGATCGCAGCCCGCGCCGAAGCAGCTGGCGTGCAGATGATCGTCGTGCACGGTCGCACGCGCTGCCAGTTCTTTCGCGACGTCGCCGACTGGGCCGCAATCCGCGCGACGGTCGACGCCGTTCGTATTCCGGTGATTGCCAACGGTGACATCGCTACCGCGTCGGATGCCCGTGAGGCGCTTCGTCTGTCCGGCGCCGCCGGGGTGATGGTCGGGCGCGCGGCGCAAGGAAAGCCATGGCACACCGCCGCGATCGCGCGGGCGCTGCAAACGGGTGGGGAGGCGTTGTCGCCGCCGCCGCGCGTCGTCCACGAGACATTGCTGGCGCTCTATGATGACGCGCTTTCATTCTATGGCGCGGCGCTTGGCAATCGCATCGCCCGCAAACACATCGCCTGGGCGATCGACGGCAGTGACCTTGGCCTTGCGCCAGAGGCACGGCGCGCCGCGCGCTCGAATATTTGCCGGATGGAGTCGCCGCGTGACGTGAAGATCGCGCTGGATGATATTTTCAGCAACAGCTGGCGGGAGGCCGCGTGATGGAGACTCTCACGCGCCTGCGAACCTCGCGCAATGCCGGAGATGCGCAAACGCTGCTGGACGCATTGCCGGTGCTGGTGATCGGCGTGGATGTGGCAGGTCGGATTCACTTCGCCAACGTCATGGCGGCGGAAACGCTGGCAGCAGCGGCGGGTGGTCTGGTGGGGCGCCGGTTGGCCGATGTGTTCGGACCAGACAGCATCGTCGCCACCTTTGGACGACGCGCGGCGGCAGAGGCAATTCGTCTGACCCAAGCCGACATTTCGATCGAGGGGCCGACATTCGCGCTAGGACGCGCCGACTTCATGGCGGTGCCGGTAGACGAGCCGCCGGGCGCGGCGCTGACTTTCGTGCTCCGCGCCGGATCACGATCCGACAGCGCGGGACGTTCTGCGCCACCGATTGCGCGCACATTGGCCCACGAGGTGCGCAATCCGCTCGCCGGAATCCGCGCGGCCGCACAACTCATCGGCAAGGACGCCAATGCCGAAACCCGCGTGCTAACCGACATGATCTGCGCTGAAGCCGATCGCATCCGTCGCTTGACCGATCGCCTTGACGCGCTCGACGACCTTGCGCCGCCGCGGATGAAGCTCATCAACATCCACGAGGCTGTGGGCCGCGCCGCGACGGTGGTGGCGACAAGCTTTCCGGCCGTGCGGCTCGATGAACAGTACGATCCGTCGCTACCCGATGTGAACGGCGACATGGATCAGCTGATCCAAGTCTTCCTCAATATCGTGAAGAACGCGGCCGAAGCAGTGCGCGGGCGGCCCGGTGGCGCCGTCACGATCAGCACACGGTACCGCTCCGGCGTGCGCGTACGCAGCTCCGGCGGCGGCGCGGCGCGGGCCCAGATGGAAATCACGATCAGCGACAATGGTCCCGGCCTGTCCGCCGCGATCGCGGGGCGCGTGTTTGAACCCTTCGCAACGACAAAAGTTGAAGGCGTCGGGCTCGGCCTTGCGGTCGCCGCCGAGATCGTGGCGCGCCACGACGGGCGCATCGATGTGGAATCACGGCCCGGGCACACGGTGTTTCGTGTGCTGTTGCCAATCGCCGAGGAACACTTTCCATGACCGCACGCATCCTGCTGGCCGACGATGATGCGAGCCTTCGTCTCGTGCTCTCGCAGGCGCTGACCCGCGAAGGCTACGGCGTGCGCGCGACCGCTAGTCTTTCGACACTCGCTAAAATGGTACGCGACGGCGAGGGCGATCTCGTCATCAGCGACGTCTATATGGGCGACGACTGTCTGTTCGATGTCCTGCCCAGCATGCGCGCTGCGCGACCGGAGCTGCCCGTTATCGTCATGAGTGGCCAAAGCACCGTCATGACCGCCGTCTCGGCTGCAGGCGCCGGCGCCTACGACTACGTGCCCAAGCCGTTTGATCTCGACGACCTGATCGATGCGGCCCGGCGCGCGTTGACCAAGGGCCCGGAGGGAAAAGCCCGCGCGCAGGCGGCTGCGGCCGAACGCGAAGAACGCTTGCCGCTGATCGGTCGGTCGGCCGCGATGCAGGACGTCTACCGGATCATGGCGCGCTCTGCGGCCACCGACATGATCGTGCTGATCGAGGGGGAAACCGGCGTCGGCAAGGAAGCGGCTGCCCGGGCGATCCATCAGTTCAGCCGCCGCAAGGCAGGCCCGTTCGTCCGCCTCAGCCTTATGGGCGCGCAGCCTGCGGCCGCAGCCGACGCGTTGTTTGGCGCTGATGGCGAAGCGAACCGCGCCATCGGCGGCACGCTGTTCATCGACGACGTGGATTCACTCTCCGGAGAAGGACAAGCGGCTCTTGAACGCTTTCTCGACCGGCGCAACAACGGCGGCGTGGGCGACTTGCGTGTGCTGGCTGCGTCGTCGCGCCCGCTTGGCGTGATGTCGCTGGAAGGCACGTTCCGACCGGATCTCTACTATCGTCTCGCCATCGTCACGCTGCGCATCCCGCCGTTGCGCGAGCGGCTCGAAGATGTTGGTGATCTTGCGCGCGCGTTTCTCGTGCGTGCGCGGCGCGACGGCTTGCCGGAGAAAGGCATCGACGCGTCGGCCATCGAACTCCTGAAAACCCACAACTGGCCCGGCAACGTGCGCGAGTTGGAAAACCTCCTCCATCGCGCTGCGGCGCTGCGGCCGGAACCGCTTATTTCCGCGCGCGAGATCGCACAGGAAATGATCTCTCTGCGCCAGGACGCCTCTCACGCACCTGCGGGTGGCGAGACCTTCGAGGACATGCTCAAGCCGCACCTGTCGGCCATGCTCGCCAGCGCCGGCGCCGGGGGTGATCCCACCGGTGTCTACGACCGCGTGCTACACGCCATCGAGCGCCCGCTCATTGAACTCGCGCTGCAAGGGACCCGAGGCAACCAGATCAAGGCAGCCGCGATCCTGGGGATCAACCGGAATACCTTGCGCAAGAAGATCCAGGTTCTGGCTATCCGCACTGGGTCGGACGATTGACGGCAGTCGCCTGAGGGGCTCATCTGTGGCTTCAAAGCCACGCCGGTGTGACCCAATGACGACGACACCCCTCCCGGGGCGCGCTGAGGCCGGCCCCTGGACCCATCGCCTGAGCACCATCGGTTTCGCCGGCGGCTACGCCGTCGCAACGGTCCTGACGGTCACAGCCACCCTCTTTGCCGTGTCCGGGGCAGGGCCACTGCGCCCAGCGAGCCCTTTGATGCTGGGCCTCCTCGGCGCCAGCCTCCTGATCAGCGCCGGTCTGGCCGCCCTTCTCGTCGTACGGATCGCGCGCATCGCCGGCGCCCGCTCCAGCCCCGACAGTGGCGCGCGCCTCCATTTACGGTTCGTGTCGCTATTCAGCGCGGCCGCAGTGGCGCCGGCCGTCGTGGTCGCGCTCTTCCTCGGCACGACCATGAGCCGGGGCATCGAGGAATGGTTCAGCAGCCGCG
The DNA here is from genome assembly GCA_031414315.1 of Hyphomonadaceae bacterium. Lineage (GTDB taxonomy): Bacteria > Pseudomonadota > Alphaproteobacteria > Caulobacterales > Aquidulcibacteraceae > VFBF01. The sequence goes on from JANNVF010000086.1 coordinate 6,157, forward strand.
TGAAAACGGTGGTGGAGAACGCTGCGCTGGTCGGGCGCAACTACGTGGAGTCAGCTCAGGAGAACCTGCGCGGCGAAGTGCTCGCGATGTCGACCGACCTCAACCGCGCCCAGTCGGGTCTGAGATCCGAAACAGCCGCCTACAATACCTACCTCGCCGCGCAGACTAAACAGCGCTTCTTTGCGGCCGCCTATGTGATCGATGCGCAAGGGCGCGTCCTTGCGGCGGCGCGCGCTGCGGACGCGCCACCGTATCTGGCGCCTGCCGCCGCCGATATCACCGCTGCCGGCACCGGCGAGCTCACCATGCGTCTGTTCGAGGACGCCGGGCTCATTCGCGCGCTCTATCGACTGGACGCCTATGACAACGCCTACCTCTACGTGGCGCGTTTCGTCGATCCGAACATGTTGCGCCAGCTGCGGTCATTCGATCAGGCCGTGACCGACTATCGCGAGACAGAGGACCGCCGCGCGCGCCTGCAAATCCTGTTTGCACTGGCCTACCTCGCCACCGCGGTGCTGATCCTGCTCGGCGCCGTCTGGCTGGGTCTGTCCAACGCCAGCCGCGTCTCAGAGCCGATCGGCCGTCTCGCGGAGGCTGCGGGACGTGTGGCGTCCGGTGATCTGAATGCGCGGGTGCTGGTCGGGCGCGAGCGCGATGAAGTCGATGCGCTCGGCCGCGCCTTCAACCGGATGACGTCGCAGCTTGAGTCCCAGCGCAGCGATCTCGTGAATGCTCGCCAGGACGCGGAGGATCGCAGCCGATTCATCCAGGCGGTGCTCACCAACGTGAGCGCCGGCGTTATCGGTCTCGACAGCGACGGACGCGTCACCGCCGCCAACAATTCGGCGGGTTCGCTGCTCAGCGTCGATCCGACAAAGCTGGACGGCCGCATGCTGGCGGATGTGGTCCCGGAATTCGCCGACATCGTCGCCACCGCGCAAGAAGCCGTACCGATCGCGCCCAAACGCATCGACCTGTCGCGCAACGGAACGACGCTTCACCTCAGCGTGCGCGTCAGCGGCGCCGGCAATGCGTCGGGCATCGTTCTCACTTTCGATGACATGACCAAACTGGTAGCTGCACAACGGCAAGAAGCGTGGAAGGATGTCGCCCGCCGCATCGCGCACGAGATCAAGAATCCACTCACGCCGATCCAGCTGTCCGCAGAACGACTGCAGCGCCGGTTCGGCGGCGAAATCCGCTCCGACGCGGAGACTTTCCAGCGTTGTACCGAGACCATTCTTCGTCAGGTCGCTGACATTGGCCGCATGGTCGACGAGTTTTCCGGGTTTGCACGCATGCCCGCGCCACGCTTCGAACCCGTGGACATCGCGGCCACTGCGCGTGAAGCCGTCTTCGATCAACGCCTGTCGTTTGGAGACATCCGGTTCGACATTGAGGGCGACGACGCGCCGGTCGCGCTGACGTGCGACGGGCGGCTCATTGCACAGGCGTTCACCAATGTGCTGAAGAACGCCGCCGAAGCGGTCCAGTCGCGCCGGGCCAAGGAGGGCGAGCCGAAGGACGGCCGCGTTCTGCTACGAGTGGGCCATGATGATACCGATGAACGATCGACATCATCGACAACGGCGCTGGATTTCCCGCCAACGACCGTGATCGTCTGGTTGAGCCGTACGTTACGACGCGGACCAAAGGCACCGGTCTCGGGCTCGCGATTGTGCGACGCGTCGTGGAGGACCACGGCGGATCGCTTGTCCTTTCCGACGCACCAGAGCCCGGACCCGGCGCCATGGTCCGGTTCATTCTGCCGCGCCACGGCGCCAACCCAAGTTCACGCCTTCAAGGCGAAGGCTGAGGAGAATCCCATGTCTTCCGACGTGCTCGTCATTGATGATGAAGCCGACATTCGAGAACTGGTTTCCGGCATTCTCCAGGACGAAGGCCACCAGGTGCGCTCAGCGCGCGACGCCGATGAGGCGCTCGACGCGATGAAGCGTCGCCGTCCGACCCTCGTGGTGCTCGACATCTGGCTGCAGGGCAGCCGTATCGATGGCCTGGATCTGCTTGGCATGTTCCGGGAGGCCGACCCGGACATGCCGGTGATCGTCATCAGCGGACACGGCACGATCGAGACCGCTGTCGCCGCAATTCGGAAGGGCGCCTACGATTTCATCGAAAAGCCCTTCACCGCAGACCGTCTGCTCGTGGTCGTGAGCCGAGCCATCGAAACCTCGCGCCTGAAGCGGGAGAACGCGTCGTTGCGCGCGCGCTCCGTCAGTGGCGCCGATCTGGTGGGGTCGTCTCCGGTGATGGCGCAGTTGCGCACGGCGGTGGACCGCATCGCACAGTCGAACTCGCGTGTGATGATTTCGGGGCCGTCAGGCTCGGGTAAAGAACTCGTCGCGCGGCTGCTGCATGATCGATCGCAACGCGACGCCGGGCCGTTCATCGCCATCAATGCGGCCTCGATTGCCCCAGACCGCATGGAGAGCGAGCTCTTTGGCGAGGAGGGCCCCGATGGCCGTCCAAACAAGATCGGCGTCTTCGAACGCGCGCACCAGGGAACGCTGCTCCTCGACGAGGTGGGCGATATGCCGACGGAGACGCAGAGCAAGATCCTGCGGGTTCTCGTCGATCAGCGCTTCCGCAGACTGGGCGGATCCGCCGATGTGCAGGTGAATGTCCGCGTGATGTCTTCAACCTCCCGCGATCTGCGCGTGGACATCGAGCGTGGACGCTTTCGCGAAGATCTCTTCCACCGTCTCAACGTGGTGCCGCTGCGGGTTCCGAGCCTGTCTGAACGGCGCGAGGACATTCCCGAACTCGCGCACTACTTCGTGCGCCGGTTGACCGACGGTTCGGGCCTGCCAAGCCGTGATCTGGCCGCAGACGCGATGGCTGCTCTGCAGGCCGCCGAATGGCCCGGAAACGTGCGCCAGTTGCGCAACATCATCGAGCGCATCCTCATCCTCGCCACAGGCGAACCATCAACGCCGGTGACAGTGGACGCGTTGCCACCGGAAGCATGGCCGGCCGCAGCGTTCTCACAACAGCAGGGTTTGCAGGAAGTCATCGGCATGTCGCTCCGCGACGCGCGCGAGCGGTTCGAGCGAGAATATCTGAACGTCCAGATCACCCGCTTCGGCGGCAACATTTCGCGCACGGCGGCTTTCATCGGCATGGAGCG
>JANNVF010000087.1:0-2506 GCA_031414315.1 Hyphomonadaceae bacterium
GCGCCGCAGATGTTTCGCCGGCCCGAACCCGAGCGCCTCGATCAGCGCACCGTAGAGGAGCGCGGCGAGCGTCCATGGCCCAGGATTGAGGGAAGTCTGCATCGTCGTCTCCTTTCCGTCGCTGATGACGGGAGGAGTTTACGAGCGGCGCAAACCCGGCCGGATTTGTTTTGTGTCGCGCGATGGCGGGCATGGGGTTTGCGCGCGCGAGGGTGGGGAGTGAGGGGGCGCCAATCCCCGTATTTTCTCGAACTACAGGCCTTCGCCCCCGGGAGGGGGAGAAGGACAGCTTCGCGATACGCGAAGCAAGATGAGGGGGTGAGGTGCAGAACAGAGCGCGGCGCCGGTGATGCAGAGTCGCTCTGCGATCCGCCCCCTCATCCGTCAGCTTCGCTGACACCTTCTCCACCTCACGGGGGAGAAGGCAGGTGGTCTACTTCGTCGGCGGCGCGGCGGGGAGCGGCGGCCCGTTGAACTCCGCTTCGATGATGACCTCCACGTCGTCGCTGACGCCCATCGTCGTGCCCGGCGCCGGGATGCCGTAGGCGATGCCGAAGTCGGAGCGCTTCAGCGTGCCTTTCGCCGAAAAGCCGATGCGGCCGTGCGGGTCCATGGGGTGTCCGGCGTAGCCGCCGTTGAAGGTTGCATCGAGCACGACCGGCTTTGTCACGCCGTGCAGGGTGAAGTCACCGGTGATCTTCGCCGTGTTGGCGCCGGTGAGCGTCACGCTGGTGGACTTGAAGGTGATGTCACGGAACTTCGCGGCGTCGAGCCACTGCGGCCCGCGCAATTCCGCTTCAAAGCCGCGTGGCGGATTTTCCACGGTCAGCGACGTGGGATCGACGGTGGCGGTCAGCGTCGAGGCGGCGGGATTGGCGGTGTCGAGCTGAAGCGTCGCGTCGAACCGCGAGAAACGGCCGGTGTAGTGGGAGAATCCGAGGTGATTCACGCGGAACAGCAGCGTCGCGTGCATCTTGTCGAGAACGTAGGCGCCGGACGGCGCCTCGGTCGTCACCGGCGTGACGGGACCGGCGGCCTCGACCGGCGCGGGCGCCTTAGTGGCCGGGGCGCACGCTGCTGCGAACAGCGTCAGTGCGATGACGGAGAGAACGCGCTTCATGATCATTCCTTCAGGTCGCGCGCGGGCGCGGGCGACCTGATATTCAACGACCGCGTCGCGAAATCAAGGCGGCGCGTCGCCGGGCGCCGCGAAGGGTTTGAGCGACTGGAGATAAACGCGCGTCTCCGCTGGCCGCTCCATGACATCGCGGAGATCGAGCGCCGCTACGTGGTCCTCACGGGCCACGCAGAGCAGTTCGTTGCCTTCCCAGCCGTCGGTGGCGCGAAACAATGTGGCGCACCATCCGCTCGCGGCCAGCGTGCAGGCCAGCGGCCACGCGTAGTCCAGCGGCCCGTCGAAGCCGGCGAGATTGAGCACGATCCGGCCGCGCGGGGCGAGCAGCGGCGCGGTCATGGCGATGCCGTCGGCATGGGTGAACGCGCGCGCCAGACCAAAGGCGTCGAAGGCATCGACAACCACGGCGTCGAACGGTGCGGTGGCGGCGCGCACGAATGCGAGCGCGTCGGCGGTCACCCACCGGACGCGGGCATCGAGCGCAAAGAAAGTGCGGGCCAGGCGTTCGGCGTTGGGATCGAGATCGACCACAGTGACCATGCATCCCCGACGCGCCAGCATGGTGGCGAGGCTGCCGCCCGCGCCGCCCAGGATGAGCACGCACGCGGCGTCACGGACGAGGATTTCGATCGCGTGGATGTAGCCGAACAGGCTGGTGCCGTCCGCGTAGGCGAGCGTCTGCAGCGCGCCGGCCTGCATGTACATCCGCGCGCCATCTTCCGGGCGCTCCAGAATGCGGATCGCGCCGTGCGGGCTGGCGTGGCGGGCAAGTTCGATCATCGTCTGTCGCGCGCGGCGAGCTTCGCCGCCAGTTCCGGTTTCGTCAGCGCGCGCAGCGCATCCTTGCCCACCCAGCGCGGCGCAGCGGCGTCCGCCGCCGCCAGCCGGCGAGCCGATTTTACAGCGGCGACATTCAGCGCACGGTTGCGCATGCCGATCGCGCGCAGCGACCAGTTCACCCCTTTCGACACAAAGTTCCGATCATCGTCGGCGGCGTCCTCGATGAAATCGAGCGACTCCAGGAAGGGCGCATTCGGGGCTGTCTTGTCGTGCAGGGCGACGCACGCCAGCAGCGCGAACGCCGCGCGCTTGCCGAATTCGTCGCGGCCGTTGCGCCATTGGGCGATCTTGGCGAAGGCGTGCGGCGTCCTGTCGAACAGGTGGAAGCACACCGTGTCGCAGATCCCCCAGTTGTCGAAGTCGCGCCGCCAGCGATCCATCTGCGCGGGGGTCACGCGCGCCGGCTCGTCGATGAGGGACGCGAGCATGCGCGCTTCATAGACGCCCGTGGCCCAGAGGGCGGCGGCGAGGTCGTGATCCTTGCCGAGCTGCTTTGCCAGGACCTTCAGGTTGGCCATCGACACGCCGAAG
>JANNVF010000088.1:0-1857 GCA_031414315.1 Hyphomonadaceae bacterium
TGATGCTCGGCGAAGCCGGTGACGACATTTTCAATCCGGGTTTGAGCGTCGACTACGTGTTCATGGGATCGGGCTCAGATACGCTGAACGTCGACAAGCTCCTCAGTGGCGTTACCGTGCTGAACGATTTCACGGCGGGCACCAGCGCCGACCTGATCAATCTCACCGGCACGGGCTGGACGAGTTTCACACAGGTGCAGGCGGCGATCAGCGACTTCACCGCGTCGGGCGGCTTCTGCATCCTCACGCTCGACGCCGATACGAGCATCTGGTTCATCGGCGTCGCGCCGAACCAGCTGACGGCGGGCGATTTCATCTTCGGCGGTGGGTGAGCGACCCTACTCCGCCGCCACCTTCGCGCTCGCGCCCGCCGCGATCTTCCGACGATCCGGCGCGGCCTTCCAGAAATACCGCGTGAAGCCGCGGCGGTCGTCCCATTCCTTCACGCGGAACACCATGCGCACCGGCGTGCCGCTGTCGATGTCGCCGGGCTCCACGTCGGTGACGTCCATGAAGATGCGACCGCCGCCCTCGAACACCATCATGCCGTAGTGGTTCGGCGGGCTCATGGCGTAGGTCAGGTTGTCGGCCGACCAGGTGAGGATGGTCGCGGACTTGTCGGCGAACTTGTACGGTTCCTGCGTGTCGACCGTGGGATTGTTCGGGTTCACCGAGATGCGCGTGCGCGGAAACTGCACCGTGCCGGTTTCGGTACAGCGCCCGCCGACGAGCCCGAGGATCATGTCGTTGTTGCGGTAGAGCGTGGTCAACGCGGTCTTGTTGTCCTTCTCCGCCCGCATCCCCTTTTCCCACTCCACGAGACCGTTGAAGACGAGCCACTTCATGTAGTTGGTCTCTTCCTTGCGATCGGCAAGCCAGCCGGAGACTCCACGTTGCGGCTTCCAAGTCTCCACCTTGGGCGTGGTGCGGAAGATGTTGACCTCGCAGCCCTGCCCGAACTGCGCGACGACGATCACCTGCCCCGCCTTCGCGGTTTCCAGCGCGTGCGCGAGCATGACGAGTGCGTGCGCGCAGCCTGATTCGCCGACGTTGGCTGAGAGATTGTCTCGCACGGACTCAGCCTTCAGCCCGACCTTTTTGGCGATGCTCTCGGCCACGCCCTTGAACGTCGACGGCAGGATGAAAACGTCGACGTCCGCCGCCTTCAGCTTGGCTGACGCCAGCGCGCGCTCCACCACCGGCGGCACGATCTTCGCGAAGCCTTCATCGCGGATCCAGCGTTCTTCCCAGGCGTAGTCGAATTCTTCCTCGGCGCCGCGGAAGTGATCGACGAAATCCACCGTCGACACCGCGCCGCAGATCCAGTCGGCGACCGTATCCTTGGCGCCAATGACGAACGCGGCGGCGGCGTCGCCGTTATCGAGTTCCGCCGCCGACGCGGCGCGCGCGCGCCGCCGGTCCGCCGCCGTCACCAGCACACTCACGTTCGCGGTCTTCGGCGCGCCGTTGACCACGCCGAGCGCGGTGGACAGCGCTGAAACCCCGACCTTCTGGCTGCCGGTCATGTCGGATGCGCCGATGGAGGGCTCGAGGGTCAGCGCGGCGGCGACGATGCCGGCATTGAGGCGATCGGCGAACGGCGCGGTGGTGGTGGCGAAGATGCAGGCGTTGATGTGGCTGCGGTCATCGTCTGGCCCGAGTGCGTCGCGGGCGGCCTCCACCGCCATGGTGATGGCGTCCTCGTCCCAGTTGCACATGGAGCGCTCGCCCCTGGCCATGCCGCGCAGGCCGGGGAGGCCGATGCCGTCGGTGCGGTCGACGCCCTCCCGCGCCACGCTCCTGTCCGTGCCTAGCGCCAGCACGACCGCGTCAGCGGACGCCACGGCCGCCAGCGCC
>JANNVF010000089.1:0-3867 GCA_031414315.1 Hyphomonadaceae bacterium
CAGGCCGTTGTTCCAGTAGACGTTGCCCTGACCATCGACGGCAATCGTGATGTTCTCGGGCTTGGTCTGCGTGGCGATGTTGGCCGCCTTCGGCAGCGTCACCTTGACCGTCTTCGTGATCACTGGAATCGTGATCAGGAAGATGATCAGCAGCACGAGCATCACGTCGACGAGCGGCGTCGTATTGATGGTCGAGATCGGTGCGTCTTCTTCCTGGGCAGGTCCGCTCATCGCCATATCGGCATTACCTCTTCGCTACTTTCGAGGAGCCCGGAGGGTGACCCTTGCGGGCAGCCCCCCGGCACACCACCGTTGGAGTCGACTTACTTCTTGATCGGAGCCGCCGAGGCCATGGACGCCGAAGCGGCCGCCGGGGCCGCCGGCATGGCGACGCGGGCACCGCCGACCAGGAAGGCATGCAGGTCGGCCACGAAGTGGTGCAGGCTCTCCTGGATGCCCTTGTTGCGCCGGATCAGCCAGTTGTAGCCAATGACCGCCGGCACTGCGACCGCGAGACCGATGGCCGTCATGATCAGCGCCTCGCCGACCGGGCCCGCCACCTTGTCGATGGACGCCTGGCCTGACACGCCGATCGCGACGAGCGCGTGGTAGATGCCCCACACCGTGCCGAACAGGCCGACGAACGGCGCGGTCGAACCGACGGTCGCGAGGACGGCGAGGCCCGACTGCAGGTTGCTGTTGATCGCGTCGGAGGAGCGCTGCAGCGACATCGTCACCCACTCGTGGAAGTCGATGCGATCGGTCAGGCGGCCCTCGTGGTGCGAAGTGGCGCGCAGACCGTCTTCGGCGATGCCGCGGAACGCGTCGCCCTTCGGCAGGCGCTCGATCGCGTCCTTGATCGAACTCGCGGTCCAGAACTTCTGCTCCGCCACCTTGGCGGACTGCGACAGCTTGCGCTGGTCCCAGATCTTCAGAAGCAGGATGTACCAGGTGGCCAGCGACATCACGACGAGGATGATCAGCGTGCCTCTGGCAACGAAGTCTCCCTGCGCCCAGAGCGCCTGGAGTCCATATGGGTTGTCGACAACGGTGGTTGAATTTTCCATGGGTTCCTCTGCTTGAAACGAAGACGGCACCGAAGTGCCGCCCTGATTACTTGATCAATCCGTCAGCTTGAAGCGCACGTTGAACTGCGAGCACATCTCGATCGGCTTGCCGTCCTCGGTGCCGGCCGACCAGCGAGCGCGCTTCGCCCACTTGACCGCGGCCTCGTCGAGGGACGAATTGCCCGAGCTCTTCGTGGCCGAGGGCTCGCCGGAAGTCTTGCCGTCGGGAGAGACGCAGGCACGAACCGTGGTGACGCCTTCGATCTCCGCACGGCGCGCCGACGGCGGATAGAAATCGTCGGTCGGCGGCGAGCGCCTGACATCGAGCTTTGGTGCGACGCGATTGACCGGCGCGGGCGGCGGCGGCGGCGGCGCAACGGGCACCGGACGGTTGGTGACGTCGGAGATCACGGACGTCGTCGACTCCATCGGGATGTCGATCGACACTTCCGGAGGCGGAACCTCCACCGGCGGACGCTCCATCTGGGGCGGCGGCGGCGGCGGCGGCTTATCCTCCTTCTCGAGTTCGTCGATGATGTCGGTCTGCAGCGGAGCCGCGACGACTTCGATCACCTTTCGTGCGAGTCCCGTCACCAGCCCATAGAGGAGCAGGAGATGGAACACCATGATGACGGCGAGGACCGCCAGGCGACGTGAATTATTCTGTTGTGCGTAGGCGGCCATGTGTTCTCGTGGTCGCAGATCCAAGTTGTCCGGACGATTGAGTGGTCTGAGCGCGGCAAACTACCGGGCTTCGATGGTCCACGCAACCTTCACTTCGCGCCGCCCATCGTAGCGACTGCGAAGACCTGTTTGTGTAACGCACCGACCCCCACCTGCGGGTCTCGACCCGTGCGTCGTTCCGACGATTCCCCTGAAGACTCGCTTCTTCTTTCGACCGTTCCGTCGGCCCTGCATGCGGCGTTCGAGTTGCGGCGCTTTTGTTGCGGTGCATTCGCATCCCGTCCTGCGCCATCTTTCGTGAGAGATCATTTCGCTCTCACAACGCGCTGAACTGTAACCGTATGGCGACGCAGTGACAACCTTGGTCCATCAGCGAACATATCGCCAGATCACCCAGCGAGTCAGTCTGTCACCGCACCTTCGGAGGCGCTACTAACGATCCGCGCGTACTTGGCCAGCACGCCCCTGGTCGCGTAGGGTTTCGGCGCGCGCCAGGTCTTGCGGCGACGCGCGAGTTCCGCGGCGGAAAGCGCTACCGCAATCGTGCGGCGCGCCGCATCGATGGCGATCGCGTCGCCATTGCGCAGCAGCGCGAGCGGACCACCGACGGCCGCCTCCGGCGCAACGTGGCCGACGACGAAGCCGTGGCTGCCGCCCGAGAACCGCCCGTCGGTGATGAGGGCCACCTTGTCGCCGAGCCCGCGTCCCATGATCGCGCCGGTGGGGCTCAGCATCTCGCGCATGCCAGGGCCGCCGCGCGGGCCTTCGTAGCGGATCACCACCACGTCGCCCGCCTTGACCTTGCCGGCAAGGATCGCCTGCGTCGCGCGTTCTTCGCCGTCGAACACCCGCGCACGGCCCTCGAAGCTCAGCCCTTCCTTGCCCGTGATCTTTGCTACGGCGCCGTCCGGCGCGAGATTTCCATAGAGCACAACCAGATGGCTATCTTTCTTGATGGGATTTGCGAAGGACTGGATGATGGCCTGGTCGGCCGGGTAGTCCTCGACCGAGTCAAGGTTGCGCGCGAGCGTCTCGCCGGTGACGGTCAGGCAGTCGCCGTGCAGCAGACCGCGATCGAGCAGTCGGCGCATCAGCGGCTGGATTCCGCCGATCGCGATCAGTTCGGACATCGCGTACTTTCCGCTCGGGCGCAGGTCGGCCAGCACCGGCACCCGCTTGCCGACGCGGGTGAAGTCCTCGAGCGTCAGCCGCACCTTGGCGGCATGGGCGATGGCCAGCAGGTGCAGCACGGCATTGGTCGAGCCGCCGAGGGCGATCGTCATCGTGATGGCGTTCTCGAAGGCCTTGCGCGTCAGGATGTGCGACGGGCGGATGCCGCGCTCGACCAGGCGCACCACCGCCTCGCCGGCGCGCCGGCTGTCGGCGCGCTTGCTGTCGCCGACGGCCTCCTGCGCCGAACTGCCCGGCAGCGACAGGCCCAGCGCTTCCATCGCCGAGGCCATCGAGTTGGCGGTATACATGCCGCCGCAACTCCCGGGCCCCGGGATCGCCGTCCGCTCGACGTCTGCGAGTTCGGCATCGGAGAGCTTGCCGGCCGCATGCGCGCCGACGGCCTCGAACACGGAAACGATGTCACGGCGCTTCGCGCCCAGCCGGATCGTGCCGCCGTAGACGAACACGGCCGGCCGATCGAGGCGCGCGATTGCGATCGCGCAACCGGGGATGTTCTTGTCGCAGCCGCCGATCGCGACGAAGCCGTCGAAACCCTCGGCCGCCACCACGGTCTCGATGGAGTCGGCGATGACCTCGCGCGAGACGAGGGAATAGCGCATGCCGGGCGAGCCCATCGAGATGCCGTCCGAGACGGTGATGGTGTTGAACAGCACGCCCTTGCCACCGGCCCCGTCGGCGCCGGCGACGGCCTCCGATGCGAGATCGTTGATGTGCATGTTGCAGGGCGTCAGGTTCGCCCAGGTCGAGGCGATTCCGATCTGCGGCTTGGCGAAGTCGGCATCCGTGAAGCCGACGGCCCGCAGCATCGCGCGCGACGGCGTCTGCTTGGCGCCGTCGACGACCTGGCGCGAATACTGCCGTGCATCGACCGGCCGCTTGTTCTTCGTTGTCATGGTCCTCATCCCTCGGTTCGAGTCGAATC
>JANNVF010000090.1:0-11754 GCA_031414315.1 Hyphomonadaceae bacterium
CCCCGACGCCGCACGCGCCGCGCAGGACGTGGGCTTCCGCGCGGCGTTGCAACAGCTTGGTCAACTGGTCGATGGCGCCATCGCCGCCGGCGCGCCGCTCGTGGGCGGGGATGCACTTTCTGTACAGGCCGATCCGGACTCCACCGCAACGCTGGACGTGCCCGGCCTCGATCTGCGGCTTAAAGCCAGGGTCGCGGGCGACGAGGCGGTGCTGCTCACGCGGACATCGAGTGTCGCTGACCGCGCCGGCGCACTGGAAGCCGCGCGCGCGGCCGATCGGTCGGTGGCCAACGTCGATGCCGGCCTGCGCCGACTCGATGGAGAGAGCGGGCGCCTCGCGCAGCATGATCGTATCCTCGGCGCGCTCGACGCTGCGCTCGCCTCAAGCGTGCAGACCGACTTCGATGCGGAAGGCGCGCGCCTGCTCGCGCTGCAGGTGCGTCAGGATCTGTCGCAGGCGACGGCGCCGATCGCCAACGCAAAGCCCAGCGCGGTGTTGTCGTTCTTCCGCGAGTAGGCGCAGCCTAGACCCGCGCATCCATCTTGAGCGGCGGCGCGGGGGCTTCCCGTGCGCGGCGCTGCGCGTCGGCTTTCGAGATCGGGCTCGATCCGCCACGCGATTCCCCACTGCCTTCCCATTCGCGCCGCAGCGCGTTCATCATCGCAATGTGCGTGGCGATAATGACGCCCAGCGCTGCGAGCGCCGCTGACAGGAGATCCCCCACCAACTGATCGCTCCACCGGATCGATCCGCGCGCGGCGTTGAGCACGAGGCCCGTCGGGCTGCGCTTGGCCATCGCGACGGCGCGTTCCCCGGTGGCGACCGCCAGCAGTTCGAGGCGGCGCAGGTCGCGCCGGTCGCGCACATGCGCAAGTAGCTGCGCCGCGCCCGCAGGAGACGCGGCCCGCGCGGCGGCGCCGATATGGGCGAGATCGGAGGTCAGCGTGGCGTAGGCGTTGCGGTCTATCGCGCGGGAGAAGGCAAGGGTCGCTGCGGCGCCTTCATCGACGATCGCGTCACGGTTCTGGAACGCCGCCGCCAGTTCGGTGCGCAACCGGTCGATCGGCACGGCCGCAGCCAGCTCCTGTTCGATCATCGCGGTGAACTGCGGCGACAGCTTCGCGTTGTTCTTGGCGATCTTGACCACCGAGGCGCCGAGCCGCACGTCGTCCTGTAGCGGGTCGATCCCGGCCGATGTCAGCGTCGCGCCGCCGAGCGTGAACAGGAACAGATCGACCGGCTCGTTGGTGAGCCAGCGCTGCGCCGTTCCGGCGATCTCGCGGGCGTCACCCAGCACATCGAAGCTGCCACGCTCGCTCATGCCCATCACGGCGCGGAAGCGCTGGCGTGCGAATGTCGGCTCGATCAGCGGCAGCGCCGCTTCAAGCATGCCGGCGTCCCCCGTGCCGGGTTTTACCTGTCGCTGCACCTTCGCGGCGTCTCCGGGGCCGAGCAGGGCGGTGGCGCTGAGCGCGAAACCACGGGCGGCGGCCACGTCGTTTTCCGCCATCTCGCGGGCGATCAGGTTGTTCCATTCCTCCCGTCGCGCCGTCCCGCCCGTCGGCGCGAAACGGCGCGCCTCGTTGGCGAGCGCGCCACGCGTGCGCTTGATCGAGGGGGCGGTGGGGAAAAAGTCGATCAGGTCGCCCGCCGTCGCGGAGCGCAACAGCGACGCGCCGGCGAAAGGCAGCATGATCAGCGACGCGTTGAACACCAGCGCCGCGATGACGCTGCTCGCGGCGGCGCTTCCCCTGGCCCCGCGTCGTCGATGTGAAGGCGCCGCAGGACGGGTCATGGTGGCGATGGTTCCCCCGGGGACTTCATCCCCGAAGCGGAGACCCGGTGCAATGCGCGCGCCATGCCAGTAGCAGTAGGGGGCGGTTAAATCGCCGTCAGGCGCGCTGGTCGAGTGCGACCGGGAGGGCGGGCGAGCCCTCGGCGTACGCGCCTTGCCCGTCGTAGCCGGCGGGCCCCTTGCGGGCGCGCTGCACCTCCTCGGCCACCGCGCGGACGAGCCCCTCGGTGATCTCCCGGGCGGCCATGAGCGCGACGGCGTAGACATCGAGCTTGGCCTGCAGAGCCTCGGTGCTATGCTGCAGCCGCTGCCGGAGTGGCCAGGGTGCAGTGGCGATGAGGCTGCGGTCCTCGCGGATGCGGGCCATTTCGAGCCTGTAGGTGTTGGCGAGCCGGCGCATTTCGACACCGCCCGCGCCGTCGGCGGTGAGGGGCTCGCCTGCCGCCAGCGTTTCGGTCTCGATCGCCACGAGGGCGGTCAGCCGCTCGGTCAGCAGCAGGAGCTGCTCGGCCCGGTCGTCCGCGTCGTCAGCCAGCAACGCCATCGATCTCGCCTCCCTGCATCCGCACCAGTTCCTTCAGCACCGCGTCCGCGACGCCGATCCCGCCGCCCGAGGCCATGCCCTTGGCGTAGGTGTCGAGCAGCATGGGCCGGAACATCGCCTCGCCCGCGCCGCCGCCGCCGAGGCCGTCGGTCTCGATGCCTTCGAACATCGGCGCCATCAGCTCGTTCAGGACCATGCCCTCGAACTCCTCGGCGACCTTCTTCAGCGCCGCGAGCTTCTCCGGCGCCAGCGCGCCGACGGAAGCCGTCAGTCCAGCGGGCGGGCGGAACGCCGTGGTCGTTGGCGGAAGAGCGAGCGCGCCGTCCATCACATCACCTCGATTTCGGCCTGGATCGCACCGGCGGCTTTCAGCGCCTGCAGGATCGAGATCATGTCGCGCGGGCTCACGCCCAGCGCATTGAGACCGTCGACCAGATCCTTCAGCGGCACGCCGCCGCGCACCATGGCGAGGCCGCCCTGGCCTTCGTCGACGGTGACGCTGGACTGTGGAACGACGGCGGTCTCGCCCAGGCTGAACGGCAGCGGCTGCGAGACGGCCGGCTGTTCGTTGACCGAGATGGTCAGCGCGCCCTGCGCGATGGCGACGGTGGAGACGCGGACGTTTTCGCCCATCACCACCACGCCCGATGTTTCGTCGATGACGATCTTCGCCGGCAGATCCGGATCGATCGGCAGGCTCTCGATGCGGGTGAGCAGATCGACCATGTCGCCGTCGAACGCGGCGGGGCGGGCCACGACCACCGAGCCGGGGTTCGACGCGCGCGCCGTGCCGGCGCCGACCGCGGTGTTAATCGCGTCGGCCATGCGGCGCGCGGTGGTGAAGTCGGGATTGCGCAGCGCGAGGCGAAGCTCGCGCTGGTTGGCGAGGTCGAAGTGGATTTCCCGTTCGATCAGGCCGCCGGATGCGATCCGCCCCGCTGTCGGCACGCCGCGAGTCACCGACGATCCCGACGCACCGCCGGCGGAGAAGCCGCCAATGGCGATCGCGCCCTGCGCCACGGCGTAGACCTGCTGGTCGGCGCCGACGAGCGGGGTGACGAGCAATTGCCCGCCCGACAGGCTTTTCGCATCACCCAGTGCAGAAACGGTGACGTCGATCCGTGCGCCCTGGCTGGAGAATGGCGGCAGGTTCGCCGTCACCATCACGGCGGCGACGTTGCGGGTATTCAAATTCAAGTCGCGGGTGGTGACGCCGAGACGTTCGAGCATCGCGGTCAGCGACTGGCGGGTGAACGGCGCATTGCGCAGCGAATCCCCGGTGCCTTGCAGGCCGACCACGAGACCGTAACCGATCAGCTGGTTCTCACGCACGCCTTCGAAGTCTGCGATGTCCTTGATCCGCGACGCGGCATCGCACTGCCCCACGAGGAGGGCGGTGACCGCGACGGCGGACAGGAGGTGTTTCAACACGCGCATCAAACATCCGATCCCTCCGGCCGGCGCAAAGACGCACGGTCGAGCGCTCTACCTGTGCCAGAATGGCGCCACCGGGCGTGCGCAGCGGATCCGTTGGCGGCCATGGAGCGATGCGCGGCGGGGTTGGCGCCGCGCGGCCAAAGGCGCCGGGTCGACTGCGTTTGCTCGGCAAGGATTGCCGGGTGTTGACGGCCATTAACCCTCGATCAAACGAACGCGCGTAGGCGTCGGCGCAATGAAGATCGAACCTCCCCGTGGGACGAACGCATCGTCGGCCAGCCGCCGCGCCGGCGGCGCCAGCGGCGAAGGCTTCACGCTGCCCGCAGGCGAGGTCAGGGCTGCGGCCGCCGCTGCGCCCACGAGTTCTGTGGCGGCGGTCTCGGGCCTGCTTGCCCTGCAGTTCGAGGGCGGCAGCCGCCGTCAGCGCCAGACCCGTCGCGCCGCCGCCGCGCTCGATACCCTGGACCGGTTGCAGGCGTCGCTGCTCGATGGCGCGGCCAGCGCCGAGGATGTGACGCTGCTGGCCGGTCAGCTCGCCGACCGCGAACCCACCGGGGACGCCGGTCTCGATGCGGTCATCCGTGAAATCGACGTGCGCGCGGCGGTGGAAATCGCCAAGCGGGAGCGCTCCGGCGCCGGGCGTGCATGACGCCAGTTGCAGCGCCAGTTTCGGGCGGTGCAATGCCCTGCCGAGGCCGGATTGATGCCGTTCCGGGCGGGGTGTATACGGCGCCAACCCGAAAGGGCGGGGCGCGCTGCAAGCTTCGTGAGTGCTGGAGATGACTCTGACGGCCTCAGCCGAATATCGGCCCTCTGACGGCGAACCGTTCATGAATGAACGGCACCAGGCGTATTTCCGGCGCAAGCTGCTGGCGTGGAAAACCGAGATTCTTGAAGAGTCCCGCTCCACCATCGCCAACCTGCAGGAAGACACCACGGTGCTCGCCGATCTGGCCGATCGCGCCACCAGCGAAAGCGACCGCGCCCTCGAGCTGCGCGCCCGCGACCGCCAGCGGAAACTGATCGCCAAGATCGACGCCGCCATCCGCCGCATCGAGGAAGGCAGCTACGGCTATTGCGAGGAAACCGGCGAGCCGATCAGCCTCTCGCGCCTGGAAGCCCGCCCGATCGCCACCCTGTCCCTGGAAGCGCAGGAACGTCACGAACGTCGCGAGCGCGTTCACCGCGACGACTGAGTCTTCCTCTTTCTACAATTCGTCCTGCACCGAACCATGAGCCTGCGCTATCGCGGCAGGATGGATCGGAGAGCGCAGGAGCCCCAATGACTACCACCATCGCTGTGCTTGGCGCCACTGGCGTCTATGGCCGCCATCTCACGCCGCGCCTCGTCGCGGCCGGGCACACGGTGCGCGCGCTCGTGCGCCGTCCCTTAGCGGCCTGCGTCGCGCGCGGGTGCGGCGCCGAGATACGCACCGCAGACATCTTAGACGGAGACTCGCTCGTCGCCGCGCTGGAAGGTTGCGACACGCTGATCAACCTCGCCACCTCGCTGCCGGGGCCGAGCGGGCGGGGTGACTTCGCCGCCAATGATCGCTTGCGGCGAGATGGTACGCCGATCCTGATGGACGCCTGCGCGAAGGGGGGTGTCCTCCGCGTGCTGCAGCAGAGCATCGCCATGGTGAGCGCGGCGGGCGACACGCTGGCCGACGAGGGGACCCCCACCGGGAAGGCGTCCGGCAACCCGGTGTCCGACGCCGCGAATGCTGCGGCGCTTTCGCTGGAGGACGCGGTGCGCAGCTCCGGCCTCGACTGGGTGATCCTGCGCGGCGGTCTGTTCTACGGGCCCGGCACGGGCTTCGACGACGACTGGTTCGCGCGCGCGGCGGCGGGCAAGCTGCGGCTGCCAGGCGACGGCGATGGCTACGTCTCTCTCGTCCATATCGCCGACATGGCGGCGGCGACGATCGCCACGATCGAGGACTGGCCCTCGCGCCAGACACTCATCATCGCCGACGACATGCCGGCGCGCTGGCGCGAGGTGTTTTCCTACATCGCCAACCTCGCGGGTGGCCCTGCGCCCGCGACCGGCGGACGCGCGGGCTTTCCCTCCTTCCGGGTCAGCAACACGAAGGCGCGCGCGCAGCTGCGCTGGGCGCCGCGCTACAGTGACTACCGCGCCGGTCTGGTGCGGTAACCGTCTGCCTCGTCCGCAGCCGAGCGTTACGGCAGATAGATCGCGCCCTTGCTGGCCTCGGCGTCGGAAATCTGGCGTCCGGTGGCGGCGTACCTTGTGCCGTTCCACGCCCACACCGGAAACGAGAACCCCGGACCGCCGTCGGCGAAGTCGTGTACGCCGCTGGTCATGCGCGGCAGCACAATGATCGAGCGCCCGCGCGCGGAATAGATTTCGCGGAACGTCGCTCCCTCGCGCTTCATGAGCGTCAGCCCCGGCCCGTCGCCGTAGCACGAGACGGTGTTTGGCCCGCCCTCCATGACGAACAGGATCGCTGTGCCGACAGCGCCGCCCAGCGCGGCGGGCACGAATTTCGGCGTGACCTTCTCTCCGCAGTCGTTCTCCACCTGACCACGCGCGTCCGCCCTCACCGTCAGCGCGCGCAGGACTGCCGCCTTGTCAGCGGCGGATACGCCGGATTCAGCGGGGGCCGCTGCCTGGGTCGCCGGTTGCGCCTCGGCGTCGCTTGGCGCCGCAGCCTGACCGCACGCCGCCAGCGCGACGGCGACGACGACGGAAATGACCTCGAAGACCCGCATGAATCCCTCCTGTCGCGCCGGGCGCGCGCAACTGCATCCCTTGGAGCCCGGATCGTCAACCGTGCTCTATCTGCAGCGCTCGTTCGAGCGGGCGGGCGAGAAGCGTGAGAAGCACCGCGCCGGTCGCGGCGATGCCCGCGTGCAGCGCCCAGAACGCCGTCGGTCCCAGTGGCTCGTAGAACCCGCCGAGCCGGCCGACGGTGATGTTGCCGATGAAGATCGTGAGGAACACCACACCCATCAGCGTCGACTTGAGATGCGTGGGCGCGGCCTGCGAAACCAGCGCCAGAAGCGTCGGCCAGTAGTAAAGAAAGGCCACGCCCAGCAGCACGCCATAGAGCAGCGGATAGAGCCCTGAGGCGCGGTCTCCCGACAGGGTCGCTAGCACCAGGACAAGATTGGCCGCGCAACAGATCCATGCCCCGATCGCCATCTTGGCCACCACTCCGGGTTCGCCGCCACGGGTTGTCTGCCAGCGCCACAATCCAAACAGCACCGGCACCGCCACGATGCTGACGAACGAGTCGAGCGAGTTGAACCACGCGACGGGAATCCTGAAGCTGAACACATCGAGATCGACGTGGTCATTGATCCAGATGAGACCGATGTTGGTCACCTGATAATATGCGATGGAGTGAAAGATCGTGAGACCCATCACGACCAGCAGCGTGGCGACCACGCGCCATTGCGCGCCGTCGAGTTTCGCCACGACTGTCGGCCCGATGACCGCTACCGTCTCTTCAGACAGCGTGCGGTACCCGGCAAGGTACGTCGCCAGACCGACCAGCATAAGCGCGCCGGCAAGGCCGAACCCTGCATGCCAGCCATAGATCTGCGCCAGCAGCCCGCACAGCAGCGGCCCGGTGACTGCGCCAACGTTGATCGCCATCGAGAAGATGGCGAAGCCGCGGGTGCGCCCGGCGCCGTCGGCTTCGGCGTAGAGCGCGCCCACCTGCGCGGAGATATTGCCCTTCAGGAAGCCGCACCCGACGACCAGCAATAGCAGGGCAGGCAGGAAGGACTGTTCGAACGCCATCGCGATGTGCCCGGCGCTCATCAGCAATGCGCCGAGCACCACGGCGTTGCGTTTCCCGATCCAGCGGTCGGCGATCAGCCCGCCAAAGACCGGCGTGAAATAGACAAAGCCCGCATAGAGTCCGTAAACCTGCGACGCAAAGGCGAGCGTGGTCATCGGCCCGAACACGGCCTCCACGCCGGCCCGGAACGGCCTGAAGCCCGCGACGTTTTCCACATGCCCCGGCAGGAACAGCTGCTGGGTCATGTAGAGCACCAGCAGCGCCGACATGCCGTAGAACGAGAAGCGCTCCCACGCCTCGGTGAAGGCGAGATAGGCGAGGCCGCGCGGCTGACCGAAGAATGTGCGCGCCGGTGCGTGGGCGGGAGAAAGCTGGACGGTGTCGGTCATGGCGTGCGCCATGCGCGTGCGTTCGCCGTCATGTCCTGCCCCATGTGCCCGTCCGTCCGAATACCGATGCCCTCAGGCGACGCTAGGCCGTCGTTCGCCCCAGCGCCAGTTCCCGATCGCGTGCGAGTCCGGACGCCTTCAACCGCGCGTCACCCTTGCAACCCCGCCGCCTGCCTGAAATTGTCGTCCGCAAAGAGGGTCATGATGCGGCTTCCGGCGTTTCTTCTCCTGGCTGTCCTGCTCGTCGCCGGCGCCCCGGCGCAGGCGCAGATGCGCCCCGGTCCGCGCACTCAGCCCGTCAATCCGGCGCAGGAGCTTACCCAGTTCCGGCTGCTGGAGCAGTCCTTCGCGCAGTTGCAGCCGCAGCGGCGCGGCGTGGTCGATACCTACGTGCTGTCGGCCGCCTTCTGGGACGAGCACGTCTTCCAGCATGAGGCCGAAGGCGCCGCCGATGTCCTCACCCAGCGCTTCAACGCCACGGGGCGCACCATCGTGCTGTCGAACGGGCAGGGCCCCAGCGTGGCGCGCACGCATGGCGGCGCCCGGCCGTCGGAGTTCGGCGCCGCTCTCGCGCGTATCGGCGAGGTGATGGACAAGGATGAGGACGTGCTGGTCCTCTACATGACCTCGCACGGGTCGCAGGACGGCTCGCTGGCGGTGCAGGAACAGTTCCGCAATTACGCGATCTATCCGGCGGTGCTGCGCGAGTCGCTCGACCAGATCGGGGTCAAGAACCGGCTGGTGATCGTGTCGTCGTGCTTCGCCGGCGCGTTCATTCCGGCCCTGCAGACGGACACAACCATGGTGTTCACCGCCGCCTCGCACGACCGCACGAGCTTCGGCTGCGTGCCGGAAAACGACTGGACGTACTTCGGTGACGCGTTCCTGAATCAGACGCTGCGCCAGAACCGCTCGCTGCCCGACGCCTTCAACATGGCGAAGATCCTGATCGAAAGCTGGGAGGCGCGCGACAATATCCGCCCGTCGCTGCCGCAGAGCTACATCGGCCCGCAGACCCAGGTGATCCAGGCTGCCGCGAGCGGGCGCGCGAAGTAGACGGTGGCAAAATAGGGGGAGTGGCGCCCCCTCACTCCGACACCTCCACTCTCATCCCCGGATCGCGGCGCGGCCGAGAGTCCGGGGCCCATTGAGTCACACGGTGCAGAAAACGCGTTCAATCACAGCGCTTTTCATCCGCATCTCATGCGAATGGATCCCGGACACGCCGCTGCGCGACGATCCGGGAACGGGTGTGAGAGAAAATTCAATCCGACCGGGTTCTGAACCGATCTAGAGTCCGCCTATCGCTTCCGCAGGCGGGCAGTCGACGGTTCAACGGCGCGGGGCGATGCGGTGTGAACGTGGAAAGGCTGCGGAAGTAGGCGGGAGATCTCGTCCGAACCGCCAGAGTCGCTGAAGGTCCTCCGGGACCGGACGCGATGGCTCAGGGCTCAGCGTTCCGGGACGTCGTGACGAACACACGCCGCCCGCACGTCGCTGGCGCGCCACCCTCGGGAAGCAAGACTCCTGAACGTGGCAGCTGGCGGAAAACACAGCGCGGGGACGCGGACGTTGCGTGTCTTCTTTTCTCCTGCGCTTCCGATGCGGAGCGCCGCGTCCCCGGCCCTCCGTTTGGGGCAAAGTGAAGCGAACCCGCAGCGTGCGAACGCGTGCGGCACTCGGTGCTGCGCGGCTCTCAGCGCGCCGGCATGTGCTGCGACACCAGCCCCAGCGGCGCCGCCGTCGTGCGCTTGGCGACGCGGATGACGATGCGGCTCTGCACGTCGCTGACGAGGCCGAGGGAGAGGATTTTGTCGCGCAGGAAGTCGTCGTAGGCGTGCATGTCGGTGGTCACCACGCGCAGCATGTAGTCGGACGCGCCCGTCACCGTGGCGCAGTCGACCACCTCGGGCCACTTCTGCACTTCCTTCTCGAAGCGCTCCAGGTTCTCCCGGGTGGGCAGCTGCAGCTTGGCCGACGCGATCACCTCGAACGTCAGCCCCAGCCGCTCGCGGTCGAGCAAGGTGACCTGGCCCGTGATGATCCCGGCCTTCTTCAACCGCTCGATCCGCCGCCAGCACGGCGACGACGACAGCCCCACGCGATCGGCGATGTCGGCGATCGACAGGCTCGCGTCCTGCTGCAGCAGGTCGAGAATCCGGGTGTCGATCGCGTCAAGCTCCTCGGACAAGGTTTCCTCCCGAAAGCCCCGTTGACCGGGCTTGTTGCGCATCACTCTTGCGCCAAATCAGCATTGCGGCAAACAAAATCGCGCCAAATGCGCAAGAGACGTGCGCCAGAACGGCTCTTCGGGGGAAGTCCGCGCCCAACGCTTGCGCCCCCGCCCGCGCCGCTCTATCAGTCCCGCCCTTCGGTGGCGTAGCTCAGTTGGTTAGAGCGCGGGATTCATAACCCCGAGGTCGATGGTTCAATTCCATCCGCCACCACCAGCCACCCAAGGGTCGCACGGCACGCGCTCGCGGCTTCGCGCTAACCTGCGGATTTGTGGCTCTATTCGTCTCGAATACCCTACCAGAGACGCCCCTAGCGATCACAGAAATGCGCCCGCACAGGCCATTTCTGTGCAAAATCTCCCGGCCAAATTTTGGAGTTGAGGTGTTCGCATCGCCGGCGCGAGCGTTCTTCGGTGACGCCCGTCAGGTGAAAGCGTGAAACCGCGAGCGCTGGCCGCCCCAAGTGAGGGGCAGGGGAGACGCGAGCAGGGTCGACAGATTTAACCCCGAAGGCTGACGACCCGTCAGGATGACCTGCACGAGATCGGGCGCCAGAAACGCCAGGGGCAGGAGTTTGCCTGCGTACATCGTGGACACGCCTTCCTGGGTTGCGAGGTCCTCGATGGAGCGCGCGTCGCCAGAGGCTAAGCGCGCTGCCCAGACCGATGCACACGCCACCGCGCGCACGAGCGCACCGTCCACGCGCGCGGATTTCCCGTGCCGATCTCCGCCAATCAAACTGGTCGCATTTACATGCTTGAGCACGATCGGAACGGCGATCTCCACACAACCATCTTCGTGCGCCGACGCATCCGGATAGACAATCGCGAGGCGTTGCGAGTCGATGCTCTTGGCAGAGAGTGCGATGCGCAGCCGATCTGCGCCGACTATCACACGTACAACTGCGTCAAGAGGTTCCGTCTCGCTAGGTGCAACATCGAGTGACTGCGTAAGTAACACCGGCGCAATCGCTTGCTTGATAGCGAGTTCGAGTATCGGCGCAGACACGCGCGGAAGTGTTCCCGCCGCAGATCGACGCCCAGTCGTGATTGCGGTCGAGACGTAGTAGAAATGCCGCTTCGCGCCCTTGTTAGCATGGGCGCTGGTCATCGGGTTGCCACGGTCGTCTCGCACCCGACCCGTGAGCTGATGTCCATTGCCGATCCGCCGCGTTGTTGGATGCTTGGGCGCGCGCAGCGCAAGTCGCGCGGCAACGGCGTCGAACAGAGCCTCGTTGATGATCGGCGCGTGCTGGGCCTTATGCACAAGGCCGCGATGGACGATCTCGCCGCGATAGATCCGGCTCGAAAGGATGTGGAACAGGGCCCCATGCGAGAAAGGCAGTCCGCCAATCTCGCGGCCGGCCCGAGACGTCCAGCGTTTGGAACGGATTCCCTCTGCCGCGAGCGCATCACGTAGCGCAAACACACTGCGCGCCTTCAGATACCGCTCGAAGATCGCGCGAACGGTCGCGGCTTCCTCAGGATTGATGTGCAGGGCGCGCTGGCGGATATCGTAGCCCAACGGCGGGTGACCACCCATCCACATGCCCTTCGCCTTCGACGCCGCGATCTTGTCCCGGAT
>JANNVF010000091.1:0-2966 GCA_031414315.1 Hyphomonadaceae bacterium
CCCGCCGTCGATCTCGAACACATGGGCCCGTGCCGCGAAGGCCCGCAGATCACCGACGTGGCGCGCGAAGTCGACACTTATCTCGACCAGGTGGAGCGCGTGACCGGCCGTCGCCCGATCCTCTACACCACCCGCGCCTTCCACGACGCACACCTGAAAGGCACGTTCGCCGGCGAACGCTTCTGGGTGCGCAGCCTGTTCCGCTGGCCGCAGTACCGCCGCACCGACTGGGTGATCTGGCAGCACCACAACAAGGGCGCGCGCGCGGGGGTGAAAGGGCCGGTGGATATCAATTCGTTTCGCGGGGATGATCGGGCGCTGGCGGCGTTTGCGGGGGCGACGCGATGAAGTCCATTCACGCCTTCAACGAATGCATATCGCCACAGGCCATGCCGTATGTCGAAGAACTGGAGAGCGCGACTTCCGCCAACGATCTCGGCCACGCCTACTACGAAGTCAGCGCAGAGGCGCGCCGCCTTTCGTTTGGCTGGCCGTTGCTTGAATTCTCGACTGCTCTTGGCGGCATCTCGTTTTTGGCAATTGTCATGACCGTCGGCCGCAACCCGCCGCTTTATTTTGCGATACCCGCGTACTGCCTTTGTATTGCGACTATCTTCGTCAAGGGCGCCGTTGAGCGCTCACCACGAGGCCAAGCGCTAACTCGTCTCGGCAATGCACTTGGCCGGTGGATGCATTTGATACCGGCGATGAAAGAGTCGCCTGACTTGATTGCCAAAGGAAAGTTATCGTGAGCCGCTTACCCGATTTCTCCACGCTCGATCTCGACCTCGACGCGCGCCACAAGACGGGCCACGTCACGGACGCCGAGCCGTGGCTCACGCCGGAAGGCATTCCGGTGAAGCCGATCTACACCGCCGTCGACACCGCGCAGCTCGATTTCATCGACGGCTTCCCCGGTCTCGCGCCGTTCGTGCGTGGCCCCTACCCGACAATGTACGTGCAGCAGCCGTGGACCATCCGGCAGTACGCGGGCTTCTCCACGGCCGAAGACTCGAATGCGTTCTACCGGCGCAATCTCGCCGGCGGCCAGAAGGGCCTCTCCGTCGCGTTCGATCTGGCGACCCATCGTGGCTATGACAGCGATCACCCCCGCGTGCTCGGCGATGTCGGCATGGCTGGCGTCGCCATCGACAGCATCTACGACATGCGCACGCTGTTCGCCGGCATCCCGCTCGACGAGATGAGCGTGTCGATGACCATGAACGGCGCGGTGCTGCCGATCCTGTCGCTCTACATCGTCGCGGCCGAGGAACAGGGCGTAGCCCCGCAGAAGCTCGCGGGCACGATCCAGAACGACATCCTCAAGGAGTTCATGGTCCGCAACACGTATATCTACCCGCCGACGCCCAGCATGCGGATCATCTCCGACATCTTCGCCTACACCGCCACGAACATGCCGAAGTTCAACTCGATCTCGATCAGCGGCTACCACATGCAGGAAGCCGGCGCGACGGCGGATCTGGAGCTCGCCTACACGCTGGCCGATGGCGTGGAATACCTGCGCGCGGGGATCGCGGCAGGACTTTCCGTGGACAAGTTCGCGCCCCGCCTGTCGTTCTTCTGGGCGATCGGGATGAACCCGTTCATGGAGATCGCCAAGATGCGCGCCGGGCGCCTGCTGTGGGCGAAGCTCGTCAAGCAGTTCAACCCGACCGACGAGAAATCCCTTGCCCTGCGCACGCACTGCCAGACATCCGGCTGGAGCCTCACCGCGCAGGACGTGTTCAACAACGCCACGCGCACCGCGATGGAAGCGTTCGCGGCGGCCTACGGCGGCACGCAGTCGCTGCACACCAACTCGCTCGACGAGGCGCTGGCGCTGCCGACGGACTTCTCGGCCCGCATCGCGCGCAACACGCAGATCTTCCTGCAGAACGAAGCCGGCGTCACGCGCCCCGCCGATCCGTGGGGCGGCTCCTACTACGTCGAACGCCTCACGCACGATCTCGCCGCCAAGGCGTGGGCGCACATCGAGGAAGTCGAGGCGCTGGGCGGGATGGCCAAGGCGATCGAACAGGGCCTCCCGAAACTGCGCATCGAGGAAGCCGCCGCGCGCACGCAGGCGCGCATCGACACCGGCGTGCAGGCGGTGATCGGCGTCAACAAGTTCCGCAACACCGAGAAGGAAGACCTCGCGGTGCTGAAGGTGGACAACTCCGCCGTGCGCACCATGCAGCTCGACAAGCTGAAGCGCCTGAAGTCCGACCGCAACGAAGCGGACGTGCAGACCAAACTCGACGCGCTCACCGAAGCGGCCAAGGGCGGCGGCAATCTGCTTGCGCTCGGCGTCGATGCAGCGCGCGCGAAGGCGACGGTGGGCGAGATTTCACTGGCGCTGGAGAAGGTGTACGGCCGGCACGCGGCGCGCATTCAATCCATTCAGGGCGTGTATGGCAAAGAGGCGATGATGGCCGGCAAGGACGCGATCACGGAAGCGCGCGCGAAGACCGAGGCGTTCGCGAAGGCCGAAGGCCGCCGCCCGCGCGTGCTCGTCGCCAAGATGGGCCAGGACGGCCACGACCGCGGCCAGAAGGTGATCGCCAGCGCGTTCGCCGACCTCGGCTTCGACGTCGACATCGGGCCGCTGTTCTCCACGCCGGAGGAAGTGGCGCGCATGGCGGTGGAGAACGACGTGCACGTGGTCGGCGTGTCATCACTCGCCGCCGGCCATCTGACGCTGGTGCCCGCGCTGCGCGAAGCGCTGAGCAAGGAAGGCCGCAGCGACATCATGATCGTCGTCGGCGGCGTCATCCCGCCGGATGACGTGAGCACGCTGATGCAGATGGGCGCGAGCGCGGTGTACCCGCCGGGGACGGTGATCGCGGAAGCGGCGCAGGATTTGGTGGGGACGCTGGGGGCAAGGCTGGGGCACGCGGCTTAGCGCCGTGCGCAGTGATGCATATTCTTGTTCTGAGACTGATCGCCAGCGCGTTCGCCGACCTCGG
>JANNVF010000092.1:0-9900 GCA_031414315.1 Hyphomonadaceae bacterium
CGGGCAAGATTGGGCAAGCCCATCGGCGGACAGCCGTCCCTCGGGTACCAATGGCTCGACGGCAAGCTTGTCCCGCACCCAGACGAAGCTCCGGTCAGGAAGCTCGTCTATGACCTCTTCCTCGAACACCGGCGAAAGAAGACCGTCGCTCGCATATTGAACGAGCGCGGATACCGGACCCGCAATGGGGCGGACTTCACTG
The DNA here is from genome assembly GCA_031414315.1 of Hyphomonadaceae bacterium. Lineage (GTDB taxonomy): Bacteria > Pseudomonadota > Alphaproteobacteria > Caulobacterales > Aquidulcibacteraceae > VFBF01. The sequence continues at coordinate 203 of JANNVF010000092.1, forward strand.
ACACGACGATCACCCGCCTCCTCCGCGATCCCACGGCCAAGGGCGTCCACCGCGCCAACTACACCCGATCCCAGGGGCGGGGGAAAGCCGCCATCGTGAAGGCCGAGGCGGACTGGGTGCTTCGGGAGGTGCCGGCAATCATCTCCCCCGATCTATGGGCGGAAGTGAACGCTATTCTCGATACCCAGGCTGACAAACCAAAAGCGAAGCGTGGGGAGCACTTGTTCTCCGGGCTCGTCCGCTGCGGGTGCGGGCCGAAGATGTACGTGAAGCCGCCCGCCCCGAAATACGTTTGCCGGACCTGCAACCGAAAGATGCCCATCGACGATCTCGAAGAGGTCTTCCGGCATGAGCTTCAGAGCTTCTTCCTCTCCGAAAACGACATCCGTGCCTTCCTCGAAAAGGACGACGAGGAGATCGCCGCCAAAGAAGACCAGGCTCGTGTGCTGGAGCTTGAACGCCGCAAGGGGGTCCAGGAAATGGACCGCCTCTATCGCGCCTTCATGGAAGAGAGCCTGCCGGCCAAAAGCTTCGGCGAGCTGCACGGCGGATTGAAATCGCGCCAAGCTGAGATCGACGATGAGATCGTCAAGCTTCGTGCCGAGGTTGATCTCCGGCGGATCAACCACCTCTCAAACGAGGAGGTCGTGGCCGGGGCGCGCGACCTATACGGCCGATGGGGCACCCTCTCCTTTCCGGAGAAGCGCTCGATCGTGGAAGCCATTGTCGAAGAAATCGTGATCGGAGAGTCGATCGAGATAAGCCTGTCGTACATGCCGCCAAGCACCGGCGACGACGACTGCAAGGGCGGCAACGGTTCCTCCGGCACCCCCTCCGGAACTGGCGGGCAAAAGGCAACGCGTCAACTCGGATTCATCGCCGCGACGAGCTGCACGCGGGCGGGGTAGGTGATGTGATGATTGGCGCGCGCAACCACCACCTCGCCGGTTTCGAGGGGTTGGCGGAGCGCATCGAGGGCTGCCGGCTGGAACTCCGGAAGTTCGTCCAGAAACAGCACACCACGGTGCGCCAGCGAGACCTCCCCCGGCCGCGCCTTCAGGCCGCCGCCGACAAGCGCGGCCATCGACGCCGAGTGGTGCGGTGCGCGAAACGGCCGCGCGCGCGTGAGTTGCCCTCGTTCCAGCAGGCCTGCGACGCTCTGGATCATCGAGACTTCGAGCAGTTCTTCCGGCGTCAGCGGCGGCAGTACGCCCGCGAGCCGTTGCGCGAGCATTGACTTGCCGGAGCCAGGTGGACCGACGAACAAAAGGTTGTGGCCGCCCGCGGCGGCGATCTCCAGCGCGCGCTTGGCCTGTTCCTGCCCCTTCACGTCGCGCAGATCGGCTGGCGTCGGCGGCGGCGCGATTTCTCCGGCCACCGGCGGCGGCAGATGCGTGCCGCCCCGGAAGTGATTGACCAGTGCAATCAAGGTCGGCGCGGCGATGACTTCCCCGCCGGCCCACGCCGCTTCGGGACCCGCGCCGGTGGCGCAGATGAACGGCAGCCCCATGCCATTGGCGGCCATGGCGGCAGGCAGCACGCCGGGTGTTTGCGCCAGAGTGGCGTCGAGGCCCAGCTCGCCGAACGCCACCGCGTTTTCCAGCGCGTCCTTCGGGACGATCCCCATCTCGGCCATCAGCGCGAGCGCGATGGGCAGGTCGTAGTGTGCGCCCTCCTTGGGCAGATCCGCCGGCGCGAGATTGACGATCACCCGGTCCCCCGGCACCGCGAGGCCCATGCTGGCGAACGCCGCGCGCACGCGCTCCCGGCTTTCAGCAACCGCCTTGTCCGCCAACCCGACGATCACGAGACCCACCAGGCCGCCCGCGATCTGCACCTGCACGTCCACTCGGCGCGCTTCCACGCCGACGAACGCCACCGTCACCACCCGCGCCGCCAAGTGTCCCTCCGCAGCCGTCCGATTGCCTCAACCGGCACTCAGCACGAGAGAGAACATATTGGCAACAAAAATCATGCGGCGGCGGCCGGTTTTCCAAATCTGCTGGCAATCAGCGCGATCGGCAGGCCGACGCCGAACGCGTGAATGGCGATGCCCATGGCGTAAAATGGCTGCGGCGGCGGTTTGCCGTGAATGGCCGACAGCGGCACCACCACGTAGTTCATCAGGAAAAACAACCCGACGCCGTAGAGCAATCCAAACAGAACCGGTCGGCGCAGCAGCGCAGGAACAACCCGGGCCGCCAGAACGAAGCCGCCCGCCATCAGCGTCGCCATCGTGAAATGCAGCACACCGCCCAGCACGGCCGACTGCGCGCCGCCCGTGAAGCTGTCCTTGCCCAGCACGCCACTCGCCACCGACTGGAAGATCCGCAGCGGCGGCACGTCGCGCATGAGCCAGTACGCGACGCAGGCGTAGGTGATGTCGAAAGCGCCGGCGACGAAGCCGCCCAGCAGCGTTGCGCGCAGAAAATTCATCGTGCCCTCCCCTTGCGGGAAGAATAGCGCAGACGCCATGGCGCCGCCAAACGCGGACGCTTACTGCTGGTTCTGGCCTAACGGCGCGCCAACGCCGCTGACACCGTAGTCAGCCGACGCTTCGGCATAGGGTTGCGCCGCAGCGGCGCTCGGTCCGCGCCGCTCGATCACCGCGCCTTGTGGCGCGCGCATGGCGAGCGCCATGGTGTTCTGCGGTCGCACGACCACATAGGACACCACACGCTCCACGCCGCGCACCAGGCTGGCGGCTTCGGCGGCGCGCTGAAGCTCCTCATCGCTGCGCGCGACGCCCATCAGGTAGACGACGCCCTTCTGGGTTTCGATGTTGTAGTTCACGCCCTTGATCTGGCTGTCGGACACGATCTTGGTGCGCACCTGCGCGGTGATGAAGTTGTCGAGGCCGCTGCGCAGCATGCCGGGGCTGCGGCCGACGACGGCTTCGTTGGCGACGTCCTCCACGCCGGAGACACTCCACGCGATCTGCTCGGCCATGGCCTTGTGCTCGGGCGTCGGCACCGTGCCGGACAGCAGCATCGTGCCTTCCGCCATTTCCACGTCGAGGCGCAGATAGGCGCGCTCGTCGAGCGCCATGAGGCGAGTCTTCACGGTGCCGGAGGCGGTGGCGTCGTCGATGCTGCGCCCAAGCGTGCGGTCCTGCATGGCGACGGTGGCGGCGCTGACCGCGACCATCCCCGTGGCGGCGACGCAACCGCTCGACATGGCGGCGGCGCTGAGGGCGAACAGTACAGCAGGCACGCGCATGGGGCGCTCCAGATCGATCAAGGAGGGAGCTTGCCGTGATCTGGTTTATCGCCGCTTAACCATCAGGGTTAACGACATCTCTGTTCGCACTTCAGCCGAGATGATCAGCCTGCCACGCATCGCGCAGATGGATCGGCGCCGACCACGGGCGCACGATTATCAGGTCCAACCGCACCGAAACGCCCTCAAGGCGGTAACGTTTGGCGAGCGCGAGGCCGGCACGGGCGATGCGGTCACGGCTGCGCAGTCCGATGGATTCAAGTCCCGCCTGTCGTGTGCGGCGCGCCTTCACTTCCACCACCGCCAGTGTCCGGCCCTTGAGTGCCGCGATGTCCACCTCGCCGAACGGCGTGCGAGCGCGATGCGCGAGGATGCGGTACCCCTTCCCCATCAGCCACACCGCCGCCAGCAGTTCCGCAGCGCGCCCGCGCCGCTCGGCTGCGCGCCGCGTCTTCATCCGGCGTTGCGTAGAACGATCGCACGCGCGTAGGCGTCGCGTCGCGGGATGCGCAACTCCTCGGCGACCAGGGCTGCGGCTTCCTTCACCGAGTGTGTCGATAGCCATTTGTTCAGCGCGGCGTCGATGGCGTCATCGCCCGGCGCGACACGCGCGGCGTCCGGCGGGCCCACCAGCACAACGATCTCACCCTTCGGTGGCGCATCGATGGCGGCGGCCAGCGCAGACAGGCTGCCCCGCCGCACTTCCTCGAACATCTTGGTCAGCTCGCGCGCCACCGCCGCTTCGCGATCGCCGAACGCCGCCGCCATCGCTTCCAGGCTCGCCTTCAGGCGCGGGCCGCTTTCGTAGAAAACGAGAGTGGCCTCGATCGACGCCATGTCAGCGAAGAAGGTCGCGCGCGGGCCGGCTTTCACCGGCGGGAACCCGGCGAACAAAAAACGATCGGTCGGGAGGCCGGCGGCGACAAGTCCCGCCAGCAACGCCGACGCGCCGGGGATCGGGAACACGCGATGGCCGGCCGCCGCCGCCTCGCGCACCAGCTTGAATCCGGGGTCGGAGATCAGCGGCGTGCCGGCATCGCTGACCAGCGCCACCGCCTGCCCCGCCTCGAGCGCCGCCATGATCTTCGGGCGCGCGGCGTCAGCATTGTGTTCGTGGTAGCTCATCGTCCTCGGCCCGAGGCCATAGGCAGACAGGAGCTTGCGGGTGACGCGGGTGTCTTCCGCCAGCACGAGGTCCGCGCCACCCAGCACGTCGAGCGCCCGCAGCGTGATATCGCGCAGGTTTCCGATCGGGGTCGCGACCACATAAAGGCCGGCTTCCAGTGATGGACTGGAAGCAGCGCTCCCCTTAGGGTCGCGCGTCTTAGAGTCCTTGGCCTTCGGGCGCGTATCGAGCGGACGATCCATGAGCATTGCAGGGTGTACGGCGCGGGACAGCCGGGCGCAAAGGCGCGCCCCAAACTGGTTTCGCCGCATGGCTCTTGCCGGCGCGTTGGCGCTGAGCGCGTGCGGCAGCACGGGTGTCACCACCACCGGCCCGTCCGCGCCACCGCCGCTCGCCGGTCCCGCCACGACACCCTTCACACCGCCGCCGATCCTCGGCCGCGAAGGCATCACGCCACCGTTCATGGCCGGCCGCCAGATCGTGCGCATCGGCCTGCTGCTGCCGTTCGCCACGCGCCGCGATGACGCCCAGGCGATCTACCAGGCTGCGGAACTCGCGGTGTTCGAGTTCGGCGATCAAGCCACGCTCCTGATCCCGCGCGAGAGCGGCGCGACGGCGCAGGAAGCGGCGGCCAACACCCGCCTGCTGCTGCGTGACGGCGCCGACGTCATCCTCGGGCCGCTGCAACGCGAGGCGGTGATGGGCGCGGCGCAGGCTGCGCGCGAGCGTCAGGTGCCGGTGATCGGCTTCTCGTCGGATCGCACCATCGCCGGCGACGGCGTCTACATCCTGTCGTTGCCGCTGGAAGAAGATGTGCGCCGCATCGTCGACTACACGATGTCGAAGGGCGTGCGGAGTTTTGCGCTGCTGACCGCCGAAGGCGACTACGGCCGCCGCGTCGAGACGGCGTTGCGCGCCGAAGTGGGCGCACGCGGCGGCTCGGTGGCGTTCGCGCAGTTCTACCAGCGCGGCGATCGTGAAGCGGCGGCGGCGGCGCGGACTTTGGCGCAACAGATGCGCGGGCAGAGCGTGCAGGCCATCCTGATCGCGGAGAACGGGTCACCGCTGCGCGCCACGGGCCCTGCCCTGCTGATCGGGGGCGTCAGCCTCGACCGCGTGCAACTGCTCGGCACCAGCGCGTGGGCCGGTGGCGACGCGCAGCGCGAGCCGACGCTGTCGCGTGGCTGGTACGCAGCGCCCGATCCGGCGGTGCGCGCGGATTTCGAACAGCGGTTCCGCGCCGCCTACAACGGCCGTGCGCCCTCGCGAGTGGCGAGCCTTGGCTACGATGGCGTGATGGCCGCGGTGCAGGCGGCCCAGAACATGCGCACCGATGCGGTGAGCCGTCAGGCGCTGGAACGCCCAGAGGGTTTCGCCGGTGCGGATGGCGTGTTCCGCTTCCGCCGTGACGGCTCAATTGAGCGCGGGCTCGCGATCCTCGAAGTCCGCCAGCAAGGCGCCGCAGCGATCGATCCCGCGCCGAAAACCTTCCGCACCAACTAGAGCGCGGCCGCCGCCAGCTTCGCGGTCAATGCCGCGAGGAGCGCATCCACGCGCCGCTTGTTCGTGCCAAGATCGCTGTAGCCGATCCGTGATCGCGAATAGATCGCGACCTGCGTCCGGCCATCCGCTGTCGGCACGAGCAGCACGTCCACGTCATCCTTGAACCGCAGCAGGCTTGTGGTGGCGACGTAGGTGGCGTGCACGCCCTGCGCATCTTCGCTGAACACCGCCTTCGGCACGATCGCAGCGAGCGCCGCGCGCACCGTGGCGACGTCCGCCGCAAACAACGGCGACGCGTCGTCCGCCCGCGTCGCGCGGCAGATATCGGGCGTGCAGACCAGATGCGCGTTGGGCGTGACGGCGCGTTCGAACGTGGCGAAATCGATCATGGCAGGCCCCGGCTTGTTGCTCATTGTCACGATATCCCTGTTACGCCGCCATCGACCGCGAGGATCTGTGCGTTCACGTAGGCGCTTTCGTCACTCATCAGAAACAGCGCCGCGTACGCGGTCTCCCACCCCGTCCCCTGCCGCCGCATCGGCGTGCGCGCCGCACCTCGTGAGGGCCGCCCCTGCGTGGCGACGCGGCCGAGCGGCGTATCCATCAGGCCCGGACAGATCGTGTTGGCGCGGATCGAGCGTGGCGCGCCTTCCAGCGCAACATGGCGCATCAGCGCGTGCAACGCGCTCTTCGATGCGTCATAGGCCGGCAGGCGCGAACCGGCGACGAGCCCCGCGATCGACGAGATGAAGATGATCGAACCGCCGTCCTCCAGACGCGGCAGCGCGGCGCGGCAGCACAGCATCGGTCCGCGCAGGTTGATGGCGAGCGTTTCGTCCCAGTTCTCCGGCGTCGCACCGCTGAGGCCCAGTCCACCAACGCCGACACCGACATTGAGCACCATGCCGTCGAGCACGCCGAGCGCGGCACCCGCCTCAGCCACCATCCGGGTGACTTCCCCGGACGCCGCGATGTCCGCCGTGATCGCGAACGCTTCGCCGCCCTCGGCCTTGATCATCGCCACGGTGTCGCGCGCGGCGTCCGCGCTCTTGTCGGCGACCGCCACCGTTGCGCCCTCGCGCGCGAACAGCACCGCCATAGCGCGGCCGTTGCCGATCGGATCGGTCGCCGCATCCACGGTGCGCTGCCCACCACCGACGACGAGGATGCGGCGGCCCTCGAGGCGCGCGCGACCGGGAGCCTCGCCCTTCGATTCCGCCGGCAGCGGATGGTGCGGAACGTCGTCGCTCATGACTGCGTGCCCGGCAGGTTCACGGTCACGGACTTGTCCTCGATGTCGACATCGAACGTCTCCAGGAAACGCGAAACCATCATGTAATACCCGATGGTGATCGTGAGTTCCTGCATCTCCTTGTAGGAAAAGTGTTGCGACAACGGCGCGAACGTGGCGTCGGAAGCCCGCACGTTGGCGACGACGTCATCGGTGTAGCGCATCACCAGCCGCTCGATCTCGGAGAACGCCTTCGCATCGGGGCCCTCGTGGATCGCGGCGATCTTGGCGTCATCCATGCCGAGGCGGCGTGAAATCGCCTCGTGCTGATAGACCTCGTAGCCGGCCTTGCAGAGCACGCCGACGCGCACGATGGCGATCTCGCGCAAGATCGGATCGATCTGCGAGAACGCGAGGATCTGGTTGCCGAGCCGCACGAAGCCGTCGAGCATTTCGCCGGAATGGCCCATCATGCGGAAGATGTTGAGCGGCGGCAGCCGCGCGTACCATTCCGCCGCGCGGCCGGTCGCCTGGGCCGGATCGAAATATGGAATGCGCGCCATCTGTGGTCTCCCTGTTGCGCGGAAGATTGGCGCCCCGCGCGTCAATGCGCCAGCGCCCTATTGGGCAAGCGTCTTATTGCGCCAGAGTCTGGGCGATATGATCGCCGACAAGCCGGCCGGCTTCGGTGAGGCGCAGTCTCCCCTCCGCCTCGATCAGAAAGCCTTGCGCGCGGAACCGTTCGATCGCCGCCGCATCCAGCGGCGCACCGCGCAACGCCTCCACCGGCGCGCGCTCGAGCCCGTCGACAAGACGCAGGCCCATCAGCACCGCTTCCTCCGCGATTTCCGAGGATGCGAGCGCGACGGTGCTGTCCCAGCCGACGCCATTTTCCGCGACCGCGTCGGCGTAGTCATCCGGTCGATCATGCGCCTTGGTAGCGGTGCGCGCGCCGTCGCGGGCGATGCGTCCGTGCGCGCCGGGGCCGACGCCGAGCCAATCGCCGCCAGTCCAGTACAGCAGGTTATGCCGCGCGCGGGCGGCGTCACCGCGCGCGTAGTTCGAGATTTCGTAGCATGGCGCGCCGGCGTCCGCGCAGAGCGCCTGCGTCAGTTCGTAGAGATCGGCCGCGCGGTCGTTGTCCGGTGGAATCAGTCTTTTGCGCGCGACGGCGCGCGCGAACGCGGTGCCCGGCTCGATGGTGAGTTGGTACAGCGACAGATGTTCCGCCGGCAGCTTCAGCGCTGCGCGCAGTTCCGTCTCCCACGCCGCCGGCGTCTGCCCTTCCCGCGCGTAGATCATGTCGAGCGAGACGCGCTTGCCGGTGGCCTGCGCGGCCTCCACGGCGGCGATCGCCGACTCCGCATCGTGCGCGCGGCCAAGCGCGTGAAGCGCCGCATCGTCGAGTGATTGCAGGCCAACGGAGAAGCGATTGATCCCCGCCGCCGCGTGATCGGCAAAGCGCGCGCGATCCTCGGGATTGGACTCCAGCGTGACTTCCGCATCCGCCGCGAGGCCGAACGTACGATCGAGGGTTTCCAGAATCCGCGCGATGTCGGCGCCCGCCAGCAGCGACGGCGTGCCGCCTCCGAAGAATACCGTTTCGACAACACGCTGACCAAGCCGCGCGCGGTGGCCTTCGATGTCGGCGACGATCGCATCGAGCAGCGGCGTCGCGTCGCGCCCGCGCGCGCGATAGATGTTGAAGTCGCAGTACGGGCACAGCTTGGTGCAGTACGGCCAGTGCAAGTAGACGCCGAAGCGCGGCGGTGTCACCGCGCGTCGCTTTCCAGTTTCGCCACCATCTTGGCGAACGCGCGGGCGCGGTGGGTCATGGACTGTTTGGTCTCGGGCGCCATTTCACCAAACGTGATGTCATGGCCTTCGGGCACGAACATCGGATCATAGCCGAAGCCCTTGTCGCCACGGGGCGGCCAGACCAGCGTGCCGCGCACCTCGCCCTCGAACGTCTCCACCACGCCACCCGCGTCGATCAGTGCGAGCACGCACACAAAGCGCGCCGAAAGATCCTTCGCGCTGGACGCCTGCAGTTCGTCCCACACCCGGGTCATGGCCAGCGTGAAGTCCTTCTCCGGGCCCGCCCAGCGGGCCGAGTAGATCCCCGGCGCCCCGCCCAGTCCGAAGGACTCCAGCCCGGAATCGTCGGCCAGCGCCCCCTCTCCGGACGCCGTCCAGGCCGACCGCGCCTTGAGGACCGCGTTGCCGACAAAGGTGGGCTCGGTCTCCTCCGGCTCGGGCAGGCCCAGATCGCCGGCCGACACCGGCGTGATCCCCAACGGCGCGAGCAGCGCGGCGATTTCGCGGATTTTGCCCTGGTTGTGGCTTGCGACAACGAGTCGTCGAGCAATTGGTGTCATTCGTCGCATCTCTCGTTTGACGCTGGTGTGACGGCTCTATATCGATTATCAATAAAGACGTGGCAAGGTTCGCCTCACCCTCCCCCGTGGAGGTGAACGCCGAGGAATGGAAGTGCGCTTGTGAAAGTTCTGGGCCTTTGAAAGTTCTGGGTCGGGGATCCATCGCCTCCTGGCTGGAGATGGCGCTCAACGTGCTGGTGGTGATCCTCTGGATCGCGCTGGCCGGCGTGATCGTCGGCGC
>JANNVF010000093.1:0-1612 GCA_031414315.1 Hyphomonadaceae bacterium
CTTCGCTTTGGCGATCGACGGCAAGGTAACCGCCGCAGAAGCCGCGCGCGAGGCGATCCTCGCGCTCAAATCCGCCGCGCCTAGGATCGAGGTCCAACATCGCGATCTCTACCGCCGCCCGCTCGACCGCGAAGAGCTCGCCCTGTTCGATGCGGTGATCCTCGATCCGCCGCGCTCGGGTGCGCAGGACCAGATCCGCGAAATCGCCGCCTCATCGGTGCCGCGCATCGCTTATGTCAGCTGCAACCCCGCGACCTTCGCCCGCGATGCCGAATTGCTCGTCGGCGGCGGTTACCGGCTTGAGTGGGTCCGTCCGGTCGGTCAGTTCCGCTGGTCAACACACGTCGAGCTGGCCGCCTGCCTGACGAGATAGGCGGCCACCGCGACCGCAATCAGCGCCGGGCCGGGAACGCCGATCGAGCCGGCAGCGAGTTGAAGCAGCGTCAGGAACCAGACGCCGAAGGTTAGCCAGCGTCCCGTCGAACCGGGAGGCGCCGCAAGCAGGACCGCCGTCGCAAAGGCAAGCGTGTCATAGCTGAGCAGATATGGTGTGCCGAACGTTGCACAGGCCAGAAACACTGCTGCACCAGTGGCGGGATCGAAGCGCGGCCGGGCGAAAAACCACAGGATCAACCCCGCCGCTGCGAGGCTGGCGATCGCCTGGAGGCCATACGCAAAGTCGACCGGAACGTGGATGGTGCGCAAGTTCATGAAGATCGTCGGCATGAACGGCGCGCCGAGCCGTTCGGGGTCGCTCAGCACGCGCGCCTGGGTCGCGGCGCCTTCACCCAGATAAGCAGTCCAGGTTTCACCGCCCCACAATAGGCTGGTCAGAGCGATGAGGAGGACGGCGACAAGTGCTGCGCTGGCGATGCTCCGCCAGTTGCGCTCGGCGAGCAGCAGGATCGGAAAGAAAAGCCCGAGCTGCGGCTTGATCGTGAGCAGACCGAGGAGCGCACCCGCCGCCAGTGGACGGGTGTGGCGCCATCGCAAAACGGTCAGGATCAGCGCGGCGCCGAGATAGAAGAACTGCCCAGAGATCAAACCGAACACCGCCGCCGGGCACAGAAGCGATGCGACAATGATGCGGCGATCGCTGGTCCATCCGCGCAACGCGACGAAAAAGGCGATTGGCCCGATCATCGTCCACAGCATCAACGCCGGAAGATAAGGCAATAATCCGAAGGGCGCCGCGACCAGCATCACGCTCGGCGGGTAGGACCACGCCTGGCCGGGATACTCCAGGCCGACATACGGCACCATTGCCGCCTGATAGGTGGCGAGGTCGTAAAAGCGCGCCGGGTCGGAACCCCATGCGGCCTTGCCGGCCATCCACAGGTTGAGGAAGTCGCGCCCGACGACCAGTCCGGTGCCGTCGCGCGGAAGCGATGGCCCAGTGTCGAGCGATATCGCCCACAAGGCGGCATAAGCAAGGGCGAACCACGGCGCTACTTTTGCCAGCAGCGCGATGCGGTCGTCCGCAGCGGTCATGGCGCTAGTTGTGAAGCAAGCCGGCCGCGGCGTGGACCGTCAGGCCGACCAGGCACAGCGATGACAGCAGGAATAGCGAGAAACGATAGAGTACGATGTTGACCGTCGCCTGGACGATGCT
>JANNVF010000094.1:0-2115 GCA_031414315.1 Hyphomonadaceae bacterium
CCAGCGCCGATCTCATCAACCTCACCGGCACGGGCTGGACGAGTTTCACACAGGTGCAGGCGGCGATCAGCGACTTCACCGCGTCGGGCGGCTTCTGCATCCTCACGCTCGACGCCGATACGAGCATCTGGTTCATCGGCGTCGCGCCGAACCAGCTGACCGCAGGGGATTTCATTTTCGGCGGTGGGTGACCTCGTCGAGCCGCGCCTCCCCTGCAGTCAACGCGGTCATGTCGCCGCGCCGGGCGCGCAGGGGGCAAGGGCGGCGGCCACCTCTCCCGGGGAGACATTTCCATTGGCCGAGGGTAGGCTCATCGCCTGCCTGTGGTGGGCGCACTCGCCGGTTGTGACGGCGGATGCATGGCGCGGGGGATAGAATGGGAACGTGGTCACCTGGGCCTGGCGCGACGTCTGGCGACGACACCTTCACCGGCACGTTTGGCAGCGACGTGGCCGATGGCCTCGGCGGCAACGATTTCCTTCGGGGAGGGCAAGGCCCCGACCTCCTGCGCGGCGGAGATGGAAACGACCAGCTGCTGAGCAATATCGACTCCGACTTTGAGGACGGCGTTTCGGACTCACTGTTCGGCGATGGCGGCGACGACATCCTTCAGGGCGGATTGAACGACACCTTCGATGGCGGCGATGGCGCCGACTTCGCCTACATCTACGGACGCAGTCTCTTTGCCACTCCGCAGCATCTCACGCTCGATCTGAGTCCCCGCAACTCCGGCGGCGCTGTGCTGCTGCCGGGGGGCGGGGTCATTCTCGCGAACGTGGAGCAGCTATCGTTCTATTTTCTGAACTTCGATGGCGCGTCCTTGGTCAACAATCTGGACACATGGACCGTCATCGGATCCAACGCCACCGACTACGTGACGACGAGCGGCGGCGACGACATGCTGTCGGGCGGTGGCGGCGGTGACTATCTGGATGGGTGGGTCGGCGACGACGCGCTGCACGGAGATGCGGGCGACGATTACCTCACGGGCGGGCCCGGCGCCGATACGCTGGAAGGTGGCGACGGCGAGGATTACCTGGCGGGTTTTGGTGGGCCCTATACTCCTGCGCCCAGGAACCTCTGGGCCGATACGCTAAGCGGCGGCGACGGCGACGACGTGATCGCCGCCGGCGCGGGCGACGTCATCTCCGGGGGCGCCGGCGCGGACACGCTGACGTATTTCTTCATGCCCACGGACCGTGTCGCGCTCGACTTGCGCAACGTCACGCTGGTCGCCGGAGAATACTCGGGCGCCACGTCCGCCGTTCTTGATCTTGAAGACGGCGACGGCGTCTCGGGCGCGATCTCCGGCATCGAGACACTGTTCGTGAATTTCTACCTGACCCCAAACAGCGCAGGTCGGCTCGAGTATCAGGGCGGCGCGTTCGCCGATACTGTCGCGGGCTCGGGCGGCGGCGATCTGCTCCAGGGCAACGCGGGCGCCGACAGCCTTCAGGGCCTCGGCGGCGATGATGTCCTGTTTGGCGGCGCGGACGGCGATCTGCTGCAGGGCGGCGATGGGAACGATGTCATCGGCGGCGGCGACGGGAGTGATGTCCTCAATGGCGGCGCCGGCTTCGATATAGGAAGTTTTGAGGACGTGCAGAACGGCCTCACGATCGACACCTCGCTGGCGATGTCGACCTGGGACCCGAGCGCCGTGGGCGATTTGTGGGTGAGTATCGAGGGCGTGCGTGGATCGAATTTCGCGGACGTGATGTCAACCGACGGCGTGCTCGCCCTTTTCGGCGGCGGTGGTGCGGACACCCTTACCGGATCGTCTGGCGCCGACATACTGCATGGCGAAGACGGCGACGACTATCTGGACGGTGGCGCCGGCACGGACATCGCGAGCTACAGCACAGCCGCGGCGGCCGTTGTTGTCGATCTGGCGATCATTGGTGTGCAGAACAATCCAGCGACCGCGCAGGATACCGTCGGCGCCGGCATCGACACGTTGTCCGCGATCGAAAACCTCACCGGATCGGCCTTCGCGGATCAGCTCTTCGGGAACGCCGGCTCAAACACGCTGGTCGGTGGCGCTGGCGACGATACCCTCGACGGCCGCGCCGGTATCGACACGATGCTCGGCGGCCTGGGTGACGACACCTATGT
>JANNVF010000095.1:0-14433 GCA_031414315.1 Hyphomonadaceae bacterium
GTGCTCGCCAATCCGCTTGATGCGTCGATCCTTGCCTGGGGAACCGCGCCTTTGGGTGTGGTGACGCTCGCGGAAGAGGAAGAAGAGCCGGCGGACGGCAAAGAGGCTTGGTACGAAGCGCTTGTGACGCGCCTCGCTGCGCAGATCGCGCCAGTGGGCGATGTCGCGCATTTGCGCGAAGCGTTCGAGCAGGGCCGCGCCCACATCATCGGCACGTCGGGAACCGTCACTAGCCTCGCCGGCGTGCACATGGGGCTTGCCCGCTACCAGCGCGCCCGCGTCGACGGCTATTGGTTCGACGTCTCCGCCTGCCGCGCCACCATCGCGCAGATGCTGGCCAAGACCTTGGAACAACGCGCGTCCAATCCGTGCGTCGGCAAAGATCGCGCTGATCTCGTCGTTCTCGGCGGCGCTATCTTGGACGCCGTGCTACGTGTGTGGCCGAGCGAGCGCATTCGCGTCGCCGACCGCGGTTTGCGCGAAGGCGTGCTGATGCGCCTGATGGCGAAAGACGGCGCGTTGTCATGACCGACGAAGAACAACCGAAACGGCGCTGGACCGGCAAGCCGAAAAGCACTGGCGGCGAACGCCAAATGGCGCAGCGCGTCAAAAACAAGAAGCTCGACGAAAGCTCACGCAATTGGGTGAAGCGTCACCTCAATGACCCTTATGTCGCGCGCGCCCGTGCTGAAGGCTATCGCGCGCGCGCGGCCTACAAATTGATCGAACTCGACCAGCAGTTTCATTTCCTGAAGCGTGGCATGCGCGTCATCGACTTGGGCGCAGCGCCGGGCGGCTGGGCGCAAGTGGCGGTGCAGCGCGGCGCGGGCGCCGTTGTCGGCGTCGATCTCCTGGAGATCGATCCGCTCACCGGCGCGACCTTCTTCCAGCTCGATCTACTCGATGAAGCAACACCAGCCGTTCTCATGAACGCTCTCGGCGGCGCGCCCGATGTGGTTCTTTCAGACATGGCCGCCAACACCACCGGCCACGCCCGCACCGATCAGATCCGAACCGGCGCGCTCGCCGACGCCGCCGCGGATTTCGCTCTGGACCACCTCGCGCCCGGCGGCGCGTTCATCACCAAAGCCTTCCAGGGTGGCCTCGATAATGAGCTGCTGACGCGGCTGAAGAAGAACTTCGCAACCGTCAAACACGCCAAGCCGCCGGCCAGCCGCGCCGAGAGCTCCGAGGTTTACGTCGTGGCCATGGGGTTTAAGAAAAACTCGTTGTCATCCCAACAGAGCACGGCGTAACTGAACCGATTGTGTAGGGGCTGGTCATGCAAAACGTTGCTGTGGTCATTGTGCACGGCATCAATACGGATGCAGGTTTTTCGAGAGACTTCACGACGGCCGTCAAGAAGAAGTTGACCGCTGAGCAGAGGTCAAGAGCGGCATTTAGTGAGGTTTATTGGGCGGCCGACATACGTGATCGGCAAGACGCCTTCGTGCGCAGCCTCACTTCGAAGGGCGTAAAGCGATACAAGCCACGCGATTTTGTGGTCCAGGCTCTTGGCGATGCGGCCGCCTATCAGAAGACCCGGCGGCTTGAGAATTCCGTTTACTTTGATGTTCAGCAATCCCTTCTGAAGCGTTTGAATAGCCTCGCCGTGAGTGAAGGCCCTGAGGTGCCGGTGATTTTCGTTGGGCATTCGCTTGGATGTCACATCGTCTCGTCGTTCGCTTGGGATGTTCACAACTGGCGGCGACGCACGGACGAGCAGATCGAACAAGAATCGGACGAAGGCATGCGTGCCTTTGCACGCTCGATCCGAACCGGCCCCCCAATCGTTCGGTTAGAAACTTTTGCGGGCTTCATAACACTCGGCAACAATATGCCGCTGTTCACCTTCACCTTTGGCCCAAAGAAGGTCTTTCCGATAACGACAACACCCTACGCGAATGCGACGCCGGCTTTCCCTGGGTGTGGTCTCCCCGAGCACATCAAGGCGAAGGCTCGATGGATAAACATCTTCAGTCCGCGCGACCCTTTAGGGTTTCCTCTAGCGGCGTTGAATGATGCCTACGCCCAGGAGAAGCGAATACAGGACATCCCGTGGCACGTTGAGCCATGGTATTGGCCGAGCCCATTGGATGCGCATGTGAAGTACTGGACGAACAAGAAGGTGGTTCAGGAGTCCAGCAAGCTTATCGCGGAGGTCATCGAGGCGGCGCCGGAGTGATCCCGAAAGGGATCGCCGCCCGCGGACGAGCCGCAAGAGCTAACGCAACAGATACCGGACGACGGTCTCAACCGGATCGGGACCAGCGCCCCACACATAGGTCTCCCAAGAATACCCGCCGATCGCGTGCCCGTTATCGCCACACCATTGGTGGATCGCCTTGTGGGTTTGCGGCAGCGCGGTGAGCGGGCCGAAATGCAACGCAGTCGCCACGCGACCCTCCGGTGTCGAGACGCAATGGACATTGTCCTTCGCCTCGAACGCGTCCGCGACCTCTATGCCGAAATCGATCTCCATCGGCTGATCGCGCTCTGTCGGGTGATGGTAGAGGAAAACCTGTCGGCCGCCCGCATCGAGGTCCGGCCGGTCACCGAGAAAGCTCTTCACCTGGTAGAGCGCCGGCTCCCAGGCTGTCATGATGTCAGGGATGTGAACGCGCGCCGTGACGGCTGCGATCCTCTGCGCGCTGACGGTCTCAACGGCGATTTGCACCATGGGAGGGCTCCTATCCGGCCCTCAGTCTGGACAAGGTCGCGAAGAATCTCTACCAGCCGTCCATGGAAATCCGTGAAGCTATTACCTTCGACGACGTGCTCCTCGAGCCCGGCCCGTCCCACGTTCTCCCCGCCGACGCCGACACGCGCACGCGCCTGACCAAGACGGTCACCCTCAACATCCCCCTGATCTCCTCGGCCATGGACACCGTGACCGAGAGCCGTCTGGCCATCGCGATGGCGCAGGCCGGCGGCCTCGGCGTCATCCATCGCAACCTGTCGATCGAACTGCAGGCGGAGGAAGTCCGCCGGGTGAAGCGCTACGAGAGCGGCATGGTGGTGAACCCCGTCACGGTGCCGGCGGACGCGACGCTTGCCGACGTGCTCGCGCTGCGCGAGCAGATGAGCATCTCGGGCTTTCCGGTCATCGAACCGTCGCGCAACGGCGAGCCCGGCAAGCTGATCGGCATCGTCACCAACCGCGACACGCGGTTTGCCGAAGACCCCGCCGAGAAGATCGCGACGCTGATGACGCAGAAAGTCATCACCGTGCGTGAGGGCGCGAGCCAGGAAGAGGCGCGCCGGCTGCTGCACAAGCATCGCATCGAGCGCCTTGTGGTGATCGACGACGCAGGGCGCTGCGTCGGCCTCGTCACCGTCAAGGACATGGAGAAGGCGCAGAGCCACCCGAACGCGGCCAAGGATGAGCATGGCCGCCTGCGCGCGGGCGCTGCGTCCACCGTGGGTGAAGAAGGTTTCCGCCGCTCGATGGCGCTGGTGGAGGCGGGCGTCGATGTGGTGGTGATCGATACCGCGCACGGCCATCAGCGCGGCGTGCTCGATGCGGTAGAGCGCCTGAAGCGCGCCTCCAACCGCGTGCAGGTGATCGCCGGCAACGTCGCCACGCGCGACGGCGCGCAGGCGCTGATCGACGCGGGCGCGGATGCAGTGAAGGTCGGCATCGGCCCCGGCTCGATCTGCACGACGCGGATCGTGGCCGGCGTCGGTGTGCCGCAACTGACGGCGATTATGGACGCGGTGGACGCCGCGATCAAAGCTGGCGTGCCGGTGATCGGCGACGGCGGCATCAAGTTCTCCGGCGATCTGGCGAAGGCGCTCGCAGCGGGCGCCGAAGTGGCGATGATCGGCTCGCTGCTCGCAGGCACCGAGGAAAGCCCTGGCGAGGTGTTTCTGTATCAGGGTCGCTCATACAAGGCGTATCGCGGCATGGGCTCGATCGGCGCCATGGCGCGCGGCTCGGCGGATCGGTACTTCCAGAAGGAAGTCGCCGACCAGATGAAGCTCGTGCCGGAAGGCATCGAAGGACAGGTGCCGTACAAGGGCGCCGTCGGCCCGATCCTGCACCAGCTCGTGGGCGGCCTGCGCGCCGCGATGGGCTATGTCGGCGCGGCCAACCTGAAGGAACTCCGAGAGAAGGCGCGCTTCGTGCGCCTTTCGGCGGCGGGCCTGCGCGAAAGCCACGTGCACGATGTCGCGATCACCCGCGAAGCGCCGAACTATCCGCTGGGTGGGTGAGATGCACACGATCCGCGAAGTGCGCGACGAGGACGTCCCCTGGATCCTCGCGCTCAATGCAGCCAACGAGGTGGTGACGTCGGCGCTCGACGGCGCGAAGCTGCGGCTGTTGCTGGCCGATGCCTTTCATGCGCGCACGATCGGCGATCGCGCGGGCTACATGCTGCCGCTGCAGCAGTCGGCGTCGTACGACAGCGAGAACTTCCAGTGGTTCCTGAAGCGCCACATGCGGTTCGTCTACGTGGACCGCATCGTGATCGCCGATCACGCCCGGGGTCAGGGTCTTGCGCGGGCGATGTACGAGGACCTGTTCGCCGCCGCGCTGCGCGCCGAGCACCGCACGATCGCGTGCGAGGTCAACGTTGATCCGCCCAACGTGGAGTCGGATGCGTTTCATGCGCGGCTTGGCTTCACCGAAGTGGGGCGCGCGACGCTCACCAACGGCAAGACCGTGCGTTACCTCACCAAGATCCTGACATGAGGCCCGGCGCCCGCGCGCAGGCGGCGATTGAAATCCTCACCGACATGGAAACCCGCAAGCGCCCGGCCGCCGATGCGGTGAAGGACTGGATGCTCTCGCACCGGTTCGCGGGCTCGAAGGATCGCGCCGAGATCGGCGACATCGTGTTCGGCGCGCTGCGCTGGAAGGCGTCGTCAGCGTACCGCTTCGGCGATGACGGGCCGCGCGCCTCGGTGTGGGGCGCACAGCGGTTTGGCTTCGGCGTCGAAGCGGACGCGATCATCGCCGGATGCGCCGATCCGCATGCGCCTGCGCCGCCGAGCGACGCCGAGCGCGCCGTGCTGTTCGGTGAAACACCGGCCAGCCGTCTCGACGGCGCGCCGCTGTGGGTGGTGGGCGACTATCCCGAGTGGCTCGACGCCAGCATGGCACGCGCGTTCGGCGAGGATCGGGGTGTCGAAGGCGATGCGCTCGCCGCACCGGCGCCGCTCGATCTGCGCGCCAACACGCTGAAGGCGCCGCGTGACAAGGTGATCGCCGCGCTTGGCGAAAGCCCGCGGCTCAACGCGCCGCCGCCACCGACGCCGTACGCGCCGGACGGCGTACGGATCCCGTGGGCGCAGGGGCGGACGTTTCCGTGGGCGACCGAGCAGGCGTTCGTGAAAGGCTGGTTCGAGGTCCAGGACGAGGGCAGCCAGATCGCGGCGCTGCTGGCGGACGCGCGGCCAGGCATGCAGGTGGCGGATGTGTGCGCCGGGGGTGGCGGCAAGACGCTCGCGCTCGCCGCGGCGATGCAGAACAAGGGCCAGATCTACGCGTTTGACGTCGATGGGCGCCGCCTCGCGCCGCTGCACGAGCGCATGGATCGCGCCGGCGTGCGCAACGTGCAGGTCCGCGCGCCGTCACGCACGCGCGATGTGCTGGAAGACCTGCGCGGCAAGATGGACCTGGTGCTGGTCGATGCGCCGTGCAGCGGCTCCGGCACGTGGCGGCGCGCCCCGGATTCCAAATGGCGCCTCCGGCCCAACGCACTCGCCATGCGGATCGAGGAACAGACCCAGGCGCTCGATCTGGCAGCGCCTCTAGTGCGGCCGGGCGGACGATTGGTCTATGTGACCTGCTCGGTGCTGCCGGAAGAAAACGAGGACGCCATCGCGCAGTTCCTCGCCCGCAAGCCGCAGTTCAGCGCTGTGGGGCTGTCGGCGCCGACCGCCGAACTCGGCAGCCTCATCGACGCGTGCAAGCAGGACGCGCGCGCCACGCGTTTGCAACTCACTCCGCGCCGCGCAGGCTGCGACGGCTTCTTCATCGCCGCGTTGCAGCGCGCTGGCTAAAATCACTCACCGCGTCCGAACCGGAGATTCAGAATGCGTCGCGCCGCCATCGTCAGTCCCGTCCGCACACCGGTCGCGAAGTTTCTCGGATCGCTGAAGGACGTGGCGGTGGAGCACCTGGCCGCCACCGTCGTCACCGAAGTGGTGCGCCGCACCGGCATCGATCCCGCGCTGATCGAGGACGTGGTGTTCGCGCAGAGCTACGCGAACGGTGAGACACCGTGCGTCGGGCGCTGGGCGGCGCTGCAGGCCGGCCTGCCGATCGAAGTCCCCGGCCTGCAGACGGACCGGCGCTGCGGCGGCGGCCTGCAGGCGATAGCCACCGCGGCGATGATGGTGGAGACGGGCGCAGCGGACGTCGTGATAGCCGGTGGCGTCGAGAGCATGAGCAACGTGGAGTACTACACCACCGCCATGCGCGGCGGCGCGCGCGCGGGCTCGCAGACATTGTACGACCGGCTGGAGCGCGGGCGCGAACGCAGCCAGCCCGTCGAACGCTTCGGCGTCATCTCCGGGATGATCGAGACGGCGGAGAACGTCGCGAAGGAATGCGGCATCGGGCGCGAGGAGAGCGATGCGTTCGCGGCGGAGAGCCAGAAGCGCGCGGCAGCGGCCTGGGCGGCGGGGAAGTTCGCCGACGAGATCGTGGCGGTCTCCGTGCCGCAGAAGAAGGGCGAGGCGCTGCTCGTGACGAAGGACGAAGGCGTGCGTGGCGACACGACCGTTGAAAGCCTCGGCGCGCTGCGCCCGCTGATGAAGGGCGGCGTCGTCACCGCCGGCAATTCAAGTCAGCAGAACGATGCGGCGGCGGCGTGTCTGATTGTCGTCGAAGACAAGCTTGAGGCGCTGGGCCTCACGCCGATGGGTTTTCTGGTCGGCTGGTCGGCGGTGGGCTGTCATCCGGGCACCATGGGGCTCGGTCCCGTGCCGGCGGTGAAGAAGCTGTTCAAACGCACGGGGCTCGGATGGAACGACATCGACCTCGTCGAGCTCAACGAGGCGTTCGCGGCGCAGGTGCTGGGCGTGTTGAAGCAGTGGGCGTGGGACGACCAGTCCAAGCTCAACGTCAACGGCGGCGGCGTCTCACTCGGCCACCCGATCGCGGCGACCGGCGTGCGCATCGCCACGACGCTGCTCCACGAAATGCAGCGGCGGAAGGCGCGCTACGGCCTGGAGACCATGTGCATCGGCGGCGGGCAGGGCATGGCGGCGGTGTTCGAGCGGGCGTGACGCCTACTCCAGCCGCACGATCCGGATCATGTTGGTCTTGCCCGGACGCCCGAACGGCACGCCGGCCGTGATCACGATGCGGTCGTCGCTGCCGGCGGCGTCAAGCGCGCGGACGCAGTGTTCGGCCTTGGTCACCATGTCTTCGGTGTCGACCACGTCGTCGGTGACGACGCTGCGCACGCCCCACGCCAGGCACAGCCGCCGCGCGGTCTCCACCCGGGGCGTGAGGCCGACGATGCCGCAGCGCGGCCGCTCGCGCGAGACGCGGAGCGCCGTCGATCCGGTGGCGGTGTAGGCCACGACCTTGGCGGCGCCGATGACCTCGGCGATCGCGCGGGCGGACTGTGCGATGGCGTCGGCGGTGGTCTGCTCGGGGCGCGCGGCGTCGCGCTCAAGCGCTGCCCAATGGTCGGGGTCGTTCTCCACCGCGCGGATGATGCGATCCATGATCGCCACCGCTGTGGCGGGATGGCGCCCCACAGCGCTTTCCGCCGACAGCATCACCGCGTCTGCGCCCTGATAGACGGCGGTGGCGACATCCGAGGCTTCCGCGCGCGTCGGCGTCGGCGCGTCGATCATCGATTCCAGCATGTGGGTGGCGACGATCACCGGGCGGCCAAGAATGCGCGCCACGCGGATGATCCGCCGCTGCGCGATCGGCACCTGTTCCGGCGGCAGTTCGACGCCGAGATCGCCGCGCGCGACCATCACGGCGTCGGAGAGCGCGGTAATCTCGCCCAGCTCGTCGAGGGCCGCCGGCTTTTCGATTTTTGAGATGATCCCGGCGCGGTCGGCGATCAGCGCCCGCGCTTCGTGCACGTCCTGCGCCGACTGCACGAACGAGAGCGCGATGAAATCGACGCCCTGGTCCAGCGCGAAGGAGAGGTGATCGCGGTCCTGTTCGGTCAGCGCCGAGATGGGAATGCGCCGCGACGGCACGTTGACGCCCTTGCGGTTCTTCAGCAAGCCGCCGAAGTCCACGCGCGCTTCTTTCGTTGCGCCGGACGCGCCGATGATGGTGAGCTGCATCTTGCCGTCATCGAGCTTGAGAACGTCGCCGATTTCCAGCGTACCGACGATCTCGGGATGCGGCATGCGGATGACGCCGTCTTCGCCAAGATCAGTGGACGCTTCGATGCGGACAATGTCGTTGTAGCGGAGCGTCACGCCGCCATCCCTGAAGTCGCCCACGCGCAGCTTCGGGCCCTGCAGGTCGGCGATGATCGCGATGGGGCGCCCGATCGCGCGCTCGGCGTCGCGGATGGTGGCGACGCGCTTGGCGTGCTCGTCCTTGGAGCCGTGGCTGAAGTTGAGCCGGAAGCAATCGACGCCCGCCTCGATGACCATCATCATCCGCTCCGGCGGATCGCTCGACGGCCCCAGGGTCGCCACGATCTTGCAGTCTCGGCTGCGCATGGTCCCAACTCTCTATTCAGCTCTCGAATCCGGCGTGCGGAGACCCTAATGTATCCGTGATCGGCACACAGCCCCCGTCGCCGGCCAACTATCGGAGTCTCCCATGCAGTACGTCCGCCTCGGCGCGTCCGGTCTCAAGGTGTCGCGCATCTGTCTCGGGACAATGGCCTACGGCGATGGCGCTAAGGGCAACCATCCGTGGGCGCTGGGTGAGCAGGAAGGGCGGCCGTTCTTCAAGCAGGCGCTGGAGGCGGGGATCAATTTCTTCGACACCGCCAACGTCTATTCCGAGGGCGTCAGCGAAGAAATCATGGGGCGTGCGCTGGCGGCGTTCGCGCGCCGCGACGAGATCGTGGTGGCCACCAAGGTGCACGGCGAGATGCGGCCCGGCGACGCCAACGGCAAGGGCCTGTCGCGCAAGGCGATCTTCACCGAGATCGACGCGAGCCTCAAACGGCTCGGCATGGACTACGTCGATCTCTACCAAATCCACCGCTGGGATAACGACACGCCGATCGAGGAAACCTGCGAGGCGCTGCATGACGTCGTGAAGGCGGGCAAGGCGCGCTATATCGGCGCCTCGTCCATGTGGGCGTGGCAGTTCATGCAGGCGCTGAGCATCCAGAAGGCCAACGGCTGGGCGCGCTTCATCTCGATGCAGAACCACCTGAACCTGCTTTACCGCGAGGAGGAGCGCGAGATGCTGCCGCTGTGCCGCGACCAGGGCATCGGCGTCATTCCGTGGTCACCGCTGGCGCGGGGCCGGCTTGCGCGTGGGCCTGATGAAACAACCAACCGGATCGAGACCGACCGGTTCGGCAAGTTCCTTTACCGCAAGACCGCTGACGCCGATCGCCTCGTGATCGATGCGGTGGGTGCGATCGCCGCGGAGCGCGGCGTGCCGCGCGCGCAGGTGGCGCTGGCGTGGTTGCTGGCCAAACCGGGCGTCACCGCGCCGATCGTGGGCGCCACCAAGCCCGCACAGCTGTCCGATGCCGTGGCGGCGGTGGAGGTGACGCTGACGGTCGAGGAGATCGCGCGGCTGGAGGCGCCGTACATCCCGCATGCGGTGGCGGGGTTTGCGTGAGTTACTCAGCCGCCACGGTTGTCGCAGGCGCCATTCGCTCCAGCAGGCGCGCCTGCGCCTTCGCGCTGCGATAGAGGAAATCCTTCGGCAGACCGAGCCGCGCGCACGCCTGCGCGGGCGGGCTGTCGGGGACGGGAATGCGATCGGCCACTGCGCCGGCAAACCTCACCATCGCCCGGCTGACGGGATCGAGGTCGTAGGCGGCGCCGAGCTGCAGCTTCGCGCGCACCAGCGGCGGCAGGATCGACACCGCCGCCCGGGCGAGCGCCCGGTGCAACACCTTCGGCGTGCCAGGCGCGGCGCGGCCGGACTCGATGATCGACAGAAATTCCTGAACGATCGGGTGCGGTTCAAAGCGCGGCGCGAGGTGTTCCATCATCGCCATGAAGTCGGCATCGGACTTCGGTGAATGCTGCACGCCGTAAAGACGCGCAACGGGCGCTGTCTCAGCGTAAAAGCGCAGCTTGTCGGCAGCGCTGACGGGCGCGACGAAGCGGTCGTACGCGGTGAGGAAGCCGTAGCCGGCGGTGGCGCTCACCCAGTCGAGCAGCTCAGGGTCCATCGCGCGGTACGCTTCGCCGGCGGGCGTGGCGCCGGTGACGTTCGCGTGCATGTTGGTGACGCCCTGGATGACGCGCCGGGCCGCATCGCGCGGCCCATACACGCCGACCATCGCCGCCACGCCCGTGCGTTTCGAGCGCCCGATCGGATCGGCCTTGTAGGTGGAATGGTCCCATACGCCCGAGCGGATGCGCGCGTCGGCGAACTCCAGCAACACGGCGGCGACGCCGCCGACGCCGAGCGCGATCGGGTTCTTGAACACGCGCCAGTGGACGGAGCCGGGGTCGGTATAGGCCGGGGCACCTGCGGGGGCGGAGAAGTCGATCTTCCAGCCGAGATAGGAGTCCATACCTGTGCTCCGGGGCCATGTCTCACCAGACCAACCACGGTTTGGCGGCGCTGCTAAGGCGTGTCGTGGGGGCACCCCGACTGTTTTCCACGCAGCGCTTGCCGGAACGCCCGTCGCGGCGCACGACAAGACGATGTCCCGGTTGCCCGCGCATCCAGAGAACCATCTCGTCAGGCGCATCGGCTGGATGCGCGCCGCCGTGCTTGGCGCCAACGACGGGATCGTCTCCACGGCCAGCCTGATCGTGGGGGTGGCGGCGGCGCATGCAGCCAAGAGCGACATTCTGCTCACCGGCGTGGCGGGGCTCGTCGCGGGGGCGATGTCCATGGCGGCGGGCGAGTACGTGTCGGTTAGTTCACAGTCGGACACGGAAACCGCAGACCTTGCCCGCGAAGCCACGGAACTCGAAACCGACGTCGCCTTCGAACAGCAGGAGCTTGCAAACATCTACATCGCGCGCGGCCTCGACTCTGACCTCGCGCGTCAGGTCGCCGAGCAGTTGATGGCGAAAGACGCGCTTGGCGCCCATGCCCGTGACGAACTTGGCATTTCCGAGGTGACGACGGCGCGGCCCGCGCAGGCTGCCTTCACCTCGGCGGGCACGTTTGCGGTGGGCGCGGCGCTGCCGTTGCTGGTTGTGCTGACAGCGCCGGAGGGGGCGCTGATCCCGGTCGTTTCCACCGCTGCACTGGTGTTTCTGGCGGGGCTTGGCGCGGTGGGCGCGCGCGCTGGAGGCGCCGCCATGGTGAAGCCGGTGATCCGGGTGGTGTTCTGGGGCGCGATCGCCCTCGCGATCACAGCAGGTATCGGATCACTGTTCGGGACCATTGTCTGAGCGCTTTCCCCGGGTTGACGCCCACGCCGACGCGGTTCAATTCGGCCCATGGCACACCCGATTCAACACGACCGCATCCTGATCATCGACTTCGGCAGCCAGGTGACCCAGCTCATCGCGCGCCGGGTCCGCGAGAGCGGCGTCTATTGCGAGATCCATCCGTTCAACAAGGCGGCCGACGTGCTCGCTGCGGGCTACAATCCGAAGGGGATCATCCTCTCAGGCGGGCCGGCCAGCGTCATTGAGGGCGAGAGCCCGCGCGCGCCGCAGGCGGTGTTCGAATTGGGCGTGCCGGTGCTGGCCATCTGCTACGGCCAGCAGACCATGGCGGTGCAACTCGGCGGCCGGGTCGAGGGCGGTCACGCGCGCGAGTTCGGCCGCGCCGATGTGGAGATCGTGCGCGACAGCCCGCTGTTTGAAGGCTTCTGGGAAGTCGGTGAAAAATATCCGGTGTGGATGAGCCACGGCGACCGCGTTACGCAACTGCCGCAGGGCTTCACGGTCGTCGGCACGTCGCCGAACGCGCCGTTCGCCATCGCCGTCGATGAGCAATACCACTTCTACAGCGTGATGTTTCACCCCGAAGTGGTGCACACGCCCGATGGCGCGAAGCTCCTGAAAAACTTCACGCACAAGATCGCCGGCTGCAAAGGCGACTGGACGATGGCGGCGTTCAAGGACGAGGCCATTGCGCGCATCCGCGCACAGGTGGGCAAGGGCCGCGTGATCTGCGGGCTGTCGGGCGGCGTCGATTCCAGTGTCGCGGCGGTGCTGATCCACGAGGCGATAGGCGAGCAGCTGCACTGCGTGTTCGTCGATCACGGCCTGATGCGGCAGGCGGAAGCCGAGCAGGTGGTGACGCTCTTCCGCGACCACTACAACATCCCGCTGATTCACGCCGACGAAAGCGAACGATTCCTCACCGCGCTGGCGGGCGTCTCCGATCCTGAGACCAAGCGCAAAACGATCGGCAAATTGTTCATCGACGTGTTCGAGGAGAAGGCCAGAAGCGTCGGCGGCGCGGACTTTCTGGCGCAGGGCACGCTCTATCCCGACGTGATCGAAAGCGTGTCGGCGATCGGCGGACCGAGCGTGACGATCAAGTCGCACCACAACGTCGGCGGCCTGCCCGAGCGCATGAACATGCAACTCGTGGAGCCGCTGCGCGAGCTGTTCAAGGACGAGGTGCGGGCGTTGGGCCGTGAACTCGGACTACCGGACTCGTTCGTCGGGCGTCACCCGTTTCCCGGCCCCGGATTGGCGATCCGCATCCCGGGCGAGATCACGGTGGAAAAGCTCGACGTTCTGCGCCAGGCCGACGCCATCTATCTCGACGAGATCCGCAAGGCGGGCCTCTATGACAGTATCTGGCAAGCCTTCGCCGTGCTGCTGCCGGTGACGACCGTTGGCGTCATGGGCGACGGCCGCACCTACGAACGTGTGCTGGCGCTGCGCGCGGTGACATCCACCGATGGCATGACCGCGGACTTCTACCCCTACGACATGGCCTTCCTCGGTCGCGTGGCGACGCGGATCATCAACGAGGTGAAGGGCGTGAACCGTGTGGTTTACGACGTGACGTCGAAACCACCGGGCACGATCGAGTGGGAGTGACGGCGATGACGGAACAGCAGTCCCTGTTTGACATGGCGCCGGCGGCGAGGCCGCTCGACAGGCTGTTCTTCGCGGTTCTTCCCGACTCCCAGAGCGCCACGGAGATTGTTCGATGCGCGCATGCGCTGCGCAAGCAGCACGCCATGACGTCCAGCGTGCAGGATGCAGGGCGCATGCACATCACGCTGCAGCATCTCGGGGATTTTGTCGGTGTGCCGCACCGCATTGTGGAGTCTGCGTCGGCCGCTGCCGCTGCGGTCACGATGGCGCCGTTCGATGTCACGTTCGATCGCGCCGTGAGCTTTGGCGGAGATCCGAAGGCGTTGCCATTCGTGCTGCTTGGCGGCGAAAACACGGCGCTGAAGGACTTCAACAAGGCGCTGGGCGCCGCGATGGCGAAGGCGTTGCTGCCGCCGGACAAGACCTTCACGCCGCACGTGACGATTTTGCGCGACAGGGTGTCGGCGCCCGAGACGCCGATCGAACCCATCACATGGAAGGTGCGCGAGTTCGTGCTGATCCACAGCCTGATCGGTCAGACGCGGCATATTCCGCTCGGGCGCTGGGCGCTGCACGGATGACGAAATCCGACACCACGCTCCACGGCATCAAAACCTGCGACACGATGCAGAGGGCCCGCAAGTGGCTCGACGCGCACGGCGTCGCCTATGCGTTTCACGACTACCGGACCGAAGGCGTCACGCGGACGGCGCTGGAGGCGTGGGTGAAGCAACTTGGCTGGGAGACCGTGCTCAACCGCGCCAGCACCACGTTTCGCGCGCTGCCGGATGCCGACAGGGCCGATCTCACAGCGCAGAAGGCGATCGCGCTGATGCTGGCGCAGCCGTCGATGATCAAACGACCGATGCTCGAGCGGGGCGGGATGTTCACGGCAGGCTTCAAGCCGGACATTTACGCGGCGCTGTTTGCCAAGGCGCGCTGAAAAAGCGCCGGCGGCGCATCCACTATCGCGTCCGGCGGCCACTCAGGGACAAATAGCCCGTGTGGACGAGCGTGAAGGGGCACTCTGATGGGACCGATGGTCATTCTGGTGATCGTGCTAACGGCGGTGCTGACCGCCGCCGGCGGCGCGGCTTGGGGGCAGTGGCTGGAACACCGCCGGCGGGTGGCCGCCATGGAGGTGATCAAGGCCGCGATGGTAGCCGGCAAGGAGCCGCCGCGCGAAGTGCTCGACGAGATTGGTCGCGCCGGCCAGCGCGAGGCGCCTTGGAGCGCGGTGATCGCGTTCACGGCGCTCGCGTTCGGGTTCTGGATTGCGTGGGGCCGCACGGGCGGCAGCGACGAGTCGACGGCGTTCCTCGTGGTGGCCGT
>JANNVF010000096.1:0-6096 GCA_031414315.1 Hyphomonadaceae bacterium
TGCACGATGTGCATCAGCGGGCCGACGTCGCGCACCGGGCGGATGTCGACCTGCGAACCGGGCAGGAACGCGTTGGCGCCGCCGAGGTCGACGGTGAAGCCGCCCTTCACGCGGCCGACGAGCGCGCCCATGACGGGCTCGTTCTTGGCGAAATTCTTTTCAAGCCGCGTCCACGCTTCTTCGCGGCGGGCCTTCTCGCGGCTGACGACGGCGTCGCCCAGCGCATTTTCGATCCGGTCCAGATACACTTCAACAATGTCGCCGACCTTCGGCGTTTCCACGCCGTCGTCGAGGATGAATTCACGGAGCGGGATGCGCCCTTCGGTCTTCAGACCGAGGTCGACAACGACCGCGTCTTTTTCGATGGCGGTGACAGTGGCGGGGACGACACGGCCTTCGACGATGCCTCGTCCGGTGAGGCTTGAATCGAGCATCGCGGCGAAATCGTCACGCGACGGGTTGGAGGTTGAAAGGGCGGCTTCGGGCAAAACGTGAAACTCCATGTCAGACTGTGCAGGCCAACCGGTTGGTTCCGGCGGTCTCGGCCCCGGCGGGGCCTCAAAGGTAGATCGTGGCGGGGCTGTAGCGCAGGTAACGCGAACAAGCCCGAAAAGCTCCCCTCCCTCAGAAGGAGAGGACCCCCGGGCCGTGCCTCAAATGTGGAGCACCGCGTCGATGATACGACAGGCGGCCGCCGCCGCCGCCTCTATAGACAGGGCGGTGGTGTCGAGCAAGTGAGAGTCAGCCGCCTGGCGTGTGGGCGCGACCGGCCTTTCGGCGTCACGTTTGTCTCTGGCCGCGATCTCCGCCGCCACGGCCTCCAGACTGATCGATTCGCCCCGGTCGCGCAGCTCTTTCCAGCGCCGCTCGGCCCGGACGGAGAGGTCGGCGATCACGAACAGCTTCACGTCCGCGTCGGGGCAGACGATCGTGCCGATGTCGCGGCCGTCCAGCACCGCGCCTTGCGGGGCGCGGGCGAAGGCCCGTTGCGCCTCCAGCAGTGCTGCCCGCACCGCCGGGATCGCCGCTACCACCGAGGCCGCCGCGCCCACGGGCCCGGAGCGGATGCGGGTCTCGTTGATGGCCTCAAGATCAAGCGCGCGCGCAGCCGCCGTCGCGTATCCTGCGTCGGCGGGATCGCCCCCGGCGTCCAGCACCGCCAGCGCCACCGCCCGGTAGAGCGCTCCGGTGTCGAGCCGCTTGAGGCCATAGTGCGCGCCGACGCGCCGCGAGAGCGTGCCTTTGCCGGAAGCGGTGATGCCGTCGATGGCGATGATCATGGGGCATTTCTATCGCGCCCGACATCTCGCCGCCATGGACCGGCGCCCCCGCGCCGCGCCGCTACTGCGTTCGCGTCAGTTCCTCGCCGCTGTGTATCCCGCTGTCACTTCATCCCGGTGCGCGGCGAAGGCCTCCAGCACCTGGGATTTCTCGGCCCCGGGGACCTTGAGGTAGTCGAGCGAGCGCGACAGCTCGGCGGCGACCTCATCGAATTCCGCAGGCGCAATTCTAAGGTTCCGGTGCGCCTCTTCCAGACCGACGGTCGTGCTGCCGGGCACGGTCGGGGTGTACTGGAACGGCCCGCCCGCGACGTTGCACACCCACAGCGTGCGCATGAACTTGAGGCCGGGCAGCCGATCGAGGTTCTTCGTGTGCCAGTCGCGCAACGCGGGGTTCTGTGACTTCTGGCCGACGACCGGATTTTTCACCACCGCATCGCTGAAGTGATCGACCACTGCGGCAACGGCGAAGACGCCTCCAAGCCGCTCGTAGAGCGAACGCCTGTCTCTGGCGCGACATCGGGCCGGGTGTTGGCCTTCGGCTGCCGGGTATCGGGAGTAATTGGCTCGACCATCGTTGGCCTCCTTCGGCGAGCGGAAGCGCTCTCGAACCAAACCCCCCGACGCATTGCGAAGTTCCGCTTTCGGGCCTGCGTGAGACGTCGGGCGGTAGGGCAGCACGAACCGCCGCACACGCTCACGCGTTGCGGGCTCGTTCACGTGGCCCCTGCGGAGGGCCGGCGTAATCACCGGTTCAGCGTTCTCCATTCGTCAATTTCGCCAGGGATGGCTCGATGCGCCGGAGAGCGATGACTTTTGGAAAGGGTGACACGCGGAAAGGGTGACACGCACGAATTGAATCCGCACAAAAACGTCGATCTCGGCATCTTGTCTCTCCCGCACCGCTTCCAGCGGACCGAGAGGGCGTACAAATTTGTACACGTTTGCAGGCTGAAGCGCCCGGTTTGTACGCGGCATAGGCGGTTTGTGCATCGCCGCCGCGCATTTGTATCGACCGCCGGACGACTCCGCCGGTGCGGATTGCGAACGGCGGCCGGGCAGGACCGCCGGCGTCCTCGCCGGCATGCGCTGATGAAAGCCGCAAAAGCATTGCAGGACTGGGCGCCGTTTGCCGGCGAGGACGCCGGCGGTCCTGTTTCGGCGGCGTGCTTGTCCCCCGCGTCGTGTGGGAGAAGCGGACGCGTAGAAAATAAATGCGAGATGCGCGCGCGTTGGCGCGCAACGCGCGGCGCGACGAAGGTCAGCAGACGGGCTGTGGGAAATGCGCTCCGCCAATCCGACCCCCCACAAACCGCGCGTATGATCGCGGCCATGAACAAGCTCACCCCATCTCCCATCGCCATCATCGCCTGGCTGCTCGCCATGCTGACCGCGCTGTTCGGCGCGTCGGCGGCGTGCGTGCGACGCGTGGCGGCGTTGCGCGGTCATCGGCGCGATGCGTTCGCGCGCGTCGCGCGGCGGTGGACGGAACGCGGCAACGCCATCGCGTATGCGGGTGAAGACGACGCGACGGTGGCCAGGCGCATCGCGCGGATGCAATGGATCGCCGCTGATCCGCTGAAGGCGCTGCGCCATCTGGCGCGGCGCGCGCGCGGCTTGCTGCGGGCGCGGCTGTGTGGCGCGAGCGCGCCGCCGTCGTTCATGCCGCCGGTGGTGGCGTGCGCGGCGCTTGCGGATGGTATTGGTGGGATGGCGCTTGCGCCGGACACATGACGCGGTTCGTCGTACCGCCGGCTTCAGCCGGCCTCTTTTTGTTGCAAACGATGCCGGCTGAAGCCGGCGGTACGGACGGTCACGCCGCGCGAGCCCTCGCGCCGGCGCCGGGGGTGCTGGATGCTCGCGCGTCACCCGTCGCGGGGCAGTACCCGGATCTCGATCGTCGCGCCCGCTTCGTACGCGGGATTGCCGTGCAGGAACGCCTTCGCGGCCTCAAGGCTGTCCGCGTCCACCCTGAGGTAGCCGGTGAACTGCGCACTGACCGGCGCGGGGTCGCCGGTGCGGCGGACGCAGGCGCCGTCGCCGATGGCGCTGCCGCCCTGGAACTTGCCGGTGGCGCGCAGGCCTTCGAGGTAACGGCCCCAGTCGTCGTCGGATTCAGGCCCGCCATCGGCGTGCATGAGCAGGATGAAGTCGGCCACCTCAGGCCTCCGCGATGTCGGCGCCCAGCGCGCGCATGAAGCCGGCGAAATCGGGAAAGCTCGTCGCGATCATCTCGGCCTCGTCGACGGTGACCGCCTGCTGCGCGCCAAGGCCGAGCACCAGAAAACTCATCGCGATGCGGTGATCGCCATGCGTCCGCACCGTAGCGCCCCCTCTGACGCCGCCCGGTCCGCGCCCGTGCACGACGAGGCCATCCGGCAATTCATCCGCATCGACGCCACACGCGCGCAGGCCCTCCACCATCAGCGCGATGCGGTCGCTCTCCTTCACGCGCAGTTCGGCCGCGCCGGTCAGCACCGTATCGCCCTCCGCGAACGCGGCGAGTGCGGCGAGGATCGGGTACTCGTCGATCATCGCGGCGGCGCGGTCTGCGGGCGGGGAGACGCCGCGCAGCGCGGCGTGGCGCACGCGCAGCGTGCCGGTGGTTTCGCCGCCGTGCAGGCCGCGATCGACAATCTCCGCAACCCCGCCCATGTCGGCGATGGTGTCGAAGAAGCCGGCGCGCAGCGGGTTGAGGCCCACGTCCTCGATCGTGATGTCGGAGCCCGCCACGATAAGCGCCGCCGCCGCCGCGAACGCCGCCGAGGAGGGATCGGACGGCACGACGATGGGCTGGCCCCTGAGTTTCGCGTCGCCGGTGACGCGTACCTCGTGGCGCCCGTCCGGCCGCGCCGATGAAAGCACTGTCGCACCGAAGGCGGCGAGCATCCGCTCGGTGTGGTCGCGCGAGGGCGTGGGTTCGCTGAGCACCGTCTCGCCATCGGCCCCGAGAGCGGCCAGCAGCACGGCCGACTTGATCTGCGCCGACGCGTGCGGGCTGTCGTAGGCGATCGGCGTCAGCCCGCCGCCCTGCACCGTCGCCGGCAGCAGGCCTCCGGCTTGCGAAGAGGTCCGCGCGCCCATCAGCGCCAGCGGATCGAGGATGCGCGACATGGGGCGGCGCGAGAGGCTGGCGTCGCCGGCATAGGTGACGGTGATCGGGAAAGCGGCGGCGGCCCCCATGGTCAGGCGCACGCCGGTGCCGGAATTGCCGAAGTCGACAGTGGCGACGGGCTGGCCATAGCCTTGCGCCCCGCGCCCGGCCACGCGCCAGCGGCCCCCACCCAGTTGCGTCACTTCCGCGCCGAACGCCCGCATGGCGGCGGCGGTGCACAGCACATCGTCGCCTTCCAGCAGACCCTCGATCTCGGTGGTCCCCGCCGCCAGCGCGCCGACGATCAGGGCGCGGTGGGAGATCGACTTGTCGCCGGGCGGACGGGCCCGGCCCTGGATCGGCCCGGAGGGGCGCGCCAGAAGGTGCATGCGGAACACTTTCAGAGGGATAGGAGGGGAGCGACAAAGGTTTTGACAGGGCCCCCCAACGGTGGCAAGCGGCGCCCTCGTTTTCCGGGAGCGCTAAGCGTGGCCAAAGCCGATTTGGGCGAGAAACAGTTGTGCCCCAACTGTGCAGCGAAATTCTACGATTTGAAGAAGCGGCCGGCGGTATGCCCGAAGTGCCAGACAGCGTTCGATCCAGGCGATGAAGTTGTGAAGCTGAAGCGGGTGAAGGCGGCCCGCACGCCGAACTACGAACGCAACTTCGAGGACGACGAGGAAGAAGTCGTCGCCAAGGAAGCCGAGGACGGGACCGAAGACGAGGTCGAGGAAACCCCCGAGCTCGACGCCGCCGCCGTGGAGTCCGCCCCGCTGCTCACCGAAGACGGCGAAGAGGAAGAGTCCACCTCACCCGACGCGCTGCCGGAAGGCTTCTCCGAAGAGGAAGCCGATCTGGAAGAGGACGCCGCTGCGGATGCGCCGCTGCTCGACATCGACGAGGACGAGGAGTTCTCTGACGACGATCTTGAGCTGGAAGGCGGCGAGGATTCCGAGGAAGAGCGCTAGGTCCCGTGGCGCCGGCCGCGAGGCCGGCTCGCGTCCTGAAACGGTTTGCCGGTCTGGAGACCGGCGCTACGGCTACTTCGCGGGCGCCGTCGTGTCTCCCAGTCCCATCAGCGACGCCGGCGCGCCGTACTTCTGCGGCCAGTCGAGATAGGCCACGTCCGTGGGGCCGACGGCGAAGTCGCGCACGGTCCACGCGCCGTCCTTGCGCTCCAGCAACGCGTAGGTGACGCCGCCGCCGTCAAGCGCGCCGGCCTGCGCCTGCGCGGCGTATCTGGTTTTCGAAAAGTCCACCGGGCTGCCGCCGAGCGCCTGCGGCAGCGCCACGACCCACGCCCAGTCTCCATCGGCTTTCAGCAGATCGACGCGGAAATCCACCTGCTGGCCGAGATCTTCGGCGATGGCGGCGCTGAGCGCGTCGAGCACGCCGGTGCGCGTGGCGGCGTCCACGGTGTCGGCCTCCGCCGCGACAGCGGGGGCCTCGGGCGGCGGCGCTTCCTCCTTGGCGGGCGAACAGGCGGCGAGCGTGGCGGCGATCGCGAGAAGGGGGAGCAGACGCATTCAATGTCCTTTTCCGTGTCGCTGCAGGCTAGGCGCGGCCCGGACGCCTGTCCAACCGCCGCCCCTCCCTCAACCGCCGGCGCAGGTATCGCGCGGATTTGTACACCGCGCGCAGTTTTGTACACCGTTTGCATGCGCCGGCAGTTACGTACCGCCGGTCTCCAGACCGGCCGGTTGTGCAGGCGGGACCACCGCT
>JANNVF010000097.1:0-3584 GCA_031414315.1 Hyphomonadaceae bacterium
CTGTCGTCGAGGTTGTACATCGCCATGGCGATGCCGCCGCCCGGCGCCTGGAACACTTCCTTCTCGATCACCGCGCCGTCGTCGCCGACGAACTTGATGGTCAGCGTGCCCTTGCTCGGGAACCGGAAATCGGTAGCGCGATACTGGTCGCCGAAGGCGTGGCGGCCGACGATGATCGGCTGCGTCCAGCCCGGCACGAGGCGCGGCACGTTCTGGCAGATGATCGGCTCGCGGAAGATGACGCCGCCGAGGATGTTGCGGATCGTTCCGTTCGGGGACTTCCACATCTGCTTCAGGCCGAATTCCTTCACGCGCGCTTCGTCCGGCGTGATGGTGGCGCACTTCACGCCGACGCTGTGCTTCTTGATCGCGTTGGCGGCGTCGACGGTGACCTTGTCGTCGGTCGCGTCGCGGTGCTCGATGCCGAGGTCGTAGTAGTCGAGCGTGATATCGAGGAACGGGTGGATCAGCTTGTCCTTGAGCCAGGCCCAGATGATCCGCGTCATCTCGTCGCCGTCGAGGTCAACGACCGGATTTTCCACCTTGATTTTCGGCATGTGCGCTCCTCGGGCCTTTGTGCGTGCTTGGTAGCACGCGTTTGCGGCGGCGCAACATGCACCGCCGCAAGTCCCTCAGGAGCGTCTCACGGACCGTTTTTAAGGGGTGGGAAGCGGAAGTGTCGGATCGAACGTCGGCGCCTGCGGGATCGCGATCTCTTCCATTGGCGCGATGGGGGTGAACGCGGGCGCCGATGCCGCTGCGCGAACGGCGGCGCGCGGGGTTGGCGCAGAGCTTTTCGGCATCGGCGTTGCTTCCGGCAGCGGAACCGGCGGCAGCGCGCTCGGCATCGGGACCGTCGACGGCATGAACTCCGGCGCGGAGACGGATGATGCTGCAACCTCCTGCGGCTCAGACGAGCGGCTGGTCAGCAGAATGTAGGCGCCACCAGCGACAAGAATCGCCATCAGGCCGCCCATCAGGAGTTTCTTGGTGCTGTGGCGTTTTACGCGCTGCCGTTCCGCGCGCTGCTCGAGTTCAAGTTCGGTCATGGTTTCCTCCATTTCCGGAAGAAACGCTGCCGTTCACGACACGGTTCCGAAGTTTTATCAGCGCGCGGGGGAGCGGCTCAGTGCTTCTTGTGGGCGGCCATCGTCTTGGCGAAGCGCTCGAACAGATAGTGGCTGTCTTGCGGACCAGGGCTCGCTTCGGGGTGGTACTGCACCGAAAACACCGGCTTGCCGGTCAGCGCGAGCCCACAGTTGGAGCCGTCGAACAGTGACACGTGGGTTTCCTCCACGCCCTCCGGCAACGTCTCGCGATCCACCGCGAAGCCGTGGTTCATCGACACGATCTCCACCTTGCCGGTGGCGAGGTCCTTTACCGGGTGGTTCGCGCCGTGGTGGCCCTGCGGCATTTTCATCGTCCGTGCGCCGAGCGCGAGGCCGAGCATCTGGTGGCCGAGGCAGATGCCGAACACCGGAACGCCGCTGTCGATCAGCGCGCGGATTTCCTTAGCAGCGTATTCGCCAGTTGCGGCGGGATCGCCGGGGCCATTGGAGAGCACAATGCCATCGGGCTTGCGTGCGAGTGCTTCAGCGGCGGTGGCGGTGGCGGGCAGAACATGACAACGCGCGCCGATATCGCCCAATCCCCTGAGGATGTTGCGCTTCACGCCGTAGTCGAACACCACGACCTCGAAGTCCGGGGCCTTGATCGGCTGCACGCCTTCGCCCCAGCGCCAACGACCTTCGCTCACCGTGTAAGACTGCGCGGTGGTGACGTCTTTCGCGAGATCGAGGTCCAGCAGGCCCGGCCACGCCGCCGCCTGGCGCACCAGCGCGTCTAGATCGAACGCGCCATCGCGATCGTACGCTATGACGCCGTTGGGCATGCCCTTTTCGCGAATGCGCCGGGTCAGCGCGCGGGTATCGATGCCGGACAGGCCGATGATGCCGCGCCGCGCGAGCCACGCATCGAACGGCAGGTCGCTGCGCCAGTTGCTGGGAGCGGTAGGGGGCTCCCGGAAGATGGCGCCGCGCGCCGCAGACGCCGAGGCGGGGGAGCTGGCTTCCACGTCTTCGGCTGTGGAGCCGACGTTGCCGACATGCGGGAAGGTGAAGGCGACAATCTGGGCGGCGTACGAGGGATCGGTGAGGATCTCCTGATAGCCCGTCATCGCCGTGTTGAAGCAGACCTCGCCGATCGCCACGCCGGTCGCGCCGACGCCGCGCCCCAGGAAAATAGTCCCATCCGCGAGCGCAAGCGCTCCCGTGGCCCCATCGGGGCGGGTCGTGAGGGATTTGGACGCCTTGGCCGTCGCCACAGGGTTCTCCAGACAAACGGGCGTGCAGATAGGCAGCGTTGCGGGCGCTGTCAAAGAGCGGCCTGGCGCCACATTGCCGCCTTCCACCCCCGGCACGGCATCGTTACCGGCATGTTCAGCGTGGCGGTTTTACCCCGCATGAGAATTGTTTAAGGTTTGGGGATGGGGTCGGTTGTCCATTCATCGGGTCCGCGAAAGGCTGCGGCGATCGTCCTTGCGATCCTGTTCAGCTGTCTCGCGACGGCCTGCGATCGTCAGAAGGCGACCGCACCAGTGCCGCGCGTCGCGGAGGCGCCGCTCATTCCCCGCGCCGCGCTGTTCGGCAATCCGGAGCGCGCCCAGGCGCGCATATCGCCGCGCGGCGACTACATCTCGTTCCTTGCCCCGCGTGACGGCTACCTCAACGTGTTTGTGATCCCGACGACGGGGGACATCGCTCAGAATCTGACCCAGGCGCGCGCGGTAACTCACGACACGACGCGCGGCATTCGCAAACACTTCTGGGCCAGGAATGGCACGCATGTCCTGTACTCGCAGGACGAAGGCGGCGACGAGAACTGGCATGTGCACAGCGTGGAAGTCGCCACCGGCGTCGATATCGATCTGACGCCCATGAAGGGCATCCAGGCCAACGTGATGTCGCTGACGCGCGCCGAGCCAGACTGGGTGATGGTCGCGCTCAATGACCGCGATCCCAAGTGGCACGATGTCTACAAGGTCAACGTGAAGACCGGCCAGCGCGCGCTGGTGCAACGCAACAGCGAAAAGTTTTCCGAGTTCTTCGCCGACAAGCAAAATATTGTCCGCCTCGCCCTGCGCAATCTGCCGACCGGCGCCGTCGAGGTACACGCCTTCATGCTGGTGGGTGGCTGGAAGAAGCTGTTTGAAATTCCGTTCGAGGACAGCCTGACCACATGGCCGCTGTCATTCGCCGCCGATGGCAAGAGCTTCTTCATGATCGACAGCATGGGCCGCGACAAGGCGGCGCTCGTGCGGGTCGACGCCTTCACCGGCGACAAGACCGTGATGGGGGAAAGCCAGCGCGCCGACGTAGCCGATGTGTGGATCGACCCGATTACCGAGGAGCCGGAAGCCTACGCCTCCAACTATCTCAAGAACGAATGGGTGGGTCTTGATGATATCGCCCGTGCCGATATCACGTTTCTGAACGAAGCGATGGAGGGCGAACCCTCGGTTGTCGGACGCTCCGACGATGACGCCAAGTGGATCGTGGTGGAGGACGGTCCGACGACCCCGCTGA
>JANNVF010000098.1:0-34831 GCA_031414315.1 Hyphomonadaceae bacterium
CCAGCTCGATCCGAGCGAGGACCGCCAGTTCCTCGCGCTCGCCATCGCGCTCTCGGCGCCAGCCGCGCAATTGCGCGCCGCTGAACGCGGCGGACCGGACGTCGCGGCTGGCTATTGCCCCGCCACCACATTCGAGCCGGAGGACGGCTTCCGCCTCGATCGCGCGCTGCTCTACGCGGTGGTGCGGCAGGAAAGCCGTTTCAGCCCGGTCGCGATCAGCACGTCCAATGCGCGCGGCTTGATGCAATTGCTGCCGTCCACCGCGCAGGACATGGATCGCGGCCAGCCGCTGCGCCGCCAGCCGGTGAAGCTGCATGAGCCCGGCCTCAATATGAAGCTCGGCCAGCAATACATCGAATGGCTCGACACCAACTTCAAACAGGGCGGCGACATCGCGCGCATTTTCGCAGCCTACAATGGCGGCCCCGGCTGGCTGACGCGGTGGGAGGCCTCTTACCCGCGCACCGACGATCCGCTGTTGTGGCTTGAAAGCATTCCGCGCCATGAATCGCGCGACTACGCCGAGCGCGTGATGTCCCATCTCGCGCTGTGCCGGAAGCGCTACGGGCAACGGCCGGTGGAACTCATCGCGCTCGCGTCGGGCCGCGCGCCGATCTACCGGCCGATGGATTCCGCCAGCGCCGGGGTGGTCTACGGCGCGCGCTGACGGCGCCGCTGATACGCGCGCCAATCGGCCAGCGTATCGATATCGGAGAGCGTTCGCAGATGCGCGACCGGTTCCCGCAGTTTCGATTCCACATCGGCCAGCGTGTGCACGCTTGACCAGCGTACATCCCTGAACGCGTCCGCCACGTCGCGGCCCCGCCGGGCCGCAAGAATCCAGAACCCGCCATCGCTCGCCGGGCCGATCACCACGCGCGCGCGCCCCAGCGCCATGAAGGCGCTGGCGAGATCGCGCCGCATCACATCGGGGCAATCCGTCCCGATGACGGCGACGGGGCCTCGAAAACGCGTCATGACGCGCGCCAGCCGCGCGCCGAGATCTCCTGCGCCCTGGGCACGCCTGATCGTGCGCGACGGCCAGACACCCGGCAGCACGACGCCCACATCCCGATCCGGGCTGACTGCAAGCACCGTCGTCCACCGCGTGTCGGACGCGACCCGCAGCGTATGGGCGTGCAACGCGCGATTGATGCGCCACGCCGCGACACGCCCCGCCTCCCTCGCCAGCCGCGACTTGCCGTGACCGATGCGCGGCGTCTTCGCCATCACGATGAGCGTTCTAGTCATAGTGCTTCGCCAACGTGACGGGATCGGCGCCGAGCAGGTAACGCGCCAGCAGAACAAGATTGCGCCGCGCGCGCCGGCCGTAGCCATCGCGCTGATACTTCTCCGCGCTGGTCACCGCGCGCGACGGCAGGATGGTCAGCCGCGCACGCCCGACACGGCGCACGATATCCACGTCCTCCATCAACGGCAGGTCGCGAAAACCACCGAGCGCGTCATAGAACGACCGTGAGATCAGCAGGCCCTGATCGCCGTACGGCAGCGCCAGCACGCCACATCGCACACCAACCCACCATGCCGCGCGACGCGCCGTTGCGGTGTCGTCATCGAAGGCAAAGCGAAATGCGGCCGCACGTTCCGGCGATCCGGCCATGAACCTGGCGGCGTCCTTGCGCCAACCATCGTCGAGCGCGGTGTCGGCGTGCAGAAACAGCAGCCAGTCTCCGCGCGCTACCGCCGCGCCGGCGATCAGCTGGCGCCCGCGCCCCTTCGCGCCGCTGACGATGCGCGCGCCGACACCTGCTGCAATCTCCAGCGTCGCGTCACTGGATCCGCCATCGGACACCACAAGCTCACGCACGAGACCATCCGCCACCGCCGGCACCAGCGGCGGCAGCGATCGCGCCAGATGCGCCGCTGCGTTCAGCGTCGGGATGATGACGGAGATCATGCGTGCTGGATCGCCCGGCGACGGGCGGGTGTCAAAGGCTCACGCGCGCGGCGCGGGTGGCGTGGCGGCGGCCTGCGCGGCGGCCGGCGCCGACATGCGGGCCTTCATGTCGCGGAGAAATCGGTCCAGCAGATCGGTGCGCGCCACGACGCGGGCGATCTCGCGCAGCTGCACGCCATTGTCGTCGATCCCCGAACTCACGACGTCGAAGGCATTGGCGTCGGGCGACCCCGCCATCGCGGTGGCGTAGTCGCGGCGAAGCGCGGTCAGTCCTGCGGCGTTCTCCGCGAACGTCATGGCGATCGCAGCGCGCAGGATGAGCTTGCGGTCATCGTCGTTGATCGCGGCGCTGCGCGTGCGCATCGCCAGCACCTGCTTCAGTTCCGCTGCTGCACGCGGCCAGTCGCGATCCTTCCACGCGGCCTCGGCGCGGACACGTTGCGCCTCGGCGCTGCGGTCACGCTCAAGAATTTCCACCGCCTGCTCCGTGCGATTCAGGTCGAGGTAGGCCTTCGCCTCCAGGATGCGCCGTTCGTTCAGCAGGTCCGTGGGCATGTTCGGCTGACGCGACAGCTCGATCGCGGTCAGCGCCTTTTCCGGCTTGTGATCGCGCAGGTAGATCATCGCGAGATCGGCGGCGATCTGCGCGCGGCCGACACCCTCCAGCCGCTCTTCCACCTGATGCTGCAAGAGCGCCGCAGCCTGCTCCAGCAGATCGAGCGCCACCAGTCGCCCCGCGAGTCCGCGCACCATGCGGTCGCCGTTCGTACCAACCGGCGTCAGTTCTTTGAAATCGTAGAACAGCCCCAGCGCCTGCACGGGTTGCAGCTTGTCGGCTTCGCCATCCAGATAGAGACGCTCGAACAGATCGCTCATGTCGGCGCGGAGCGCGCGCCCGAGCGGATGCGCCGCGTGCTTGGCCGACGCGCCGCGCAGGGCCACCAGCGCCTCGCGCCAGCGCCCGCGCTCGGCATAGATGCCCGCGAGTTGCTGCACGATTTCCAGCTCAAGCGAGTCGCCCCGCCAGCGCAGGCGCAGCGCTTCCAGTTGATCGATCGTCGCCGCTTCGGTGGCGCCCAACGTGCGTTCCATGCGCGCTGCTTCATACGCCGCGCGCACCGCCACGACTTCCTGCGGCGCCGTCGAGAGGGTTTTCAATGACGCAAGGGCAGCGCGTCCATCACCACGCGCCTCGGCGATCTTCGCCTGCACGATGCGCACGTAACCAGACACTTCCGGCGTGGGACTGGCGGCGAGTGCGCGCGTCGAGGCGGCGGCCGCGCCTTCCACATCGCGCAGCTCCAGCGCGGATTCTGCCAGGGCCAGTTCAAACCGCGCGCGCCAGCCCGGCGGCTGCATGTTGATCGCGGCGCGTCCACGCTCCAGCTCCTTGCGCGCGGTAGCCCAGTCGCGATCGTTGTAGGCCGCGTAGCCTCGCCAGAGCGCGGCGGCCGCGTCTTCAGCCAACGCGCTCGCGTCGAGATCAGCTTTTGCGTCCTTGTGGCGGCCAAGCATCGTATTGGCGGCGGCGCGCATCAGGCGAAAGCTCGGATCGATGTCGAGCTGCGGCTGGTTGACCGCGGCCACCTTCAGCGCCCCCAGCGCCTCGGCGGAAAGTTCCTGCGCCACGAGGAAGCGCGCCAGCGCCAGCCGCGCCTCCGAACGCGCGCCCACGTCGCAGCCTTCGGCGGCGGCGCGACGCTCCAGCGCCGCCTTGTGGTCAAGCACGTTCTCCGCCGTGATCGCCGAGTCGCGCCGTACATCGAGGAACGCCGCGCCTTCGAGCGGCGCGACATCGTCCAGCGTCGCCGCCGCAGCAGCGCCGGCTCCGGGCGCGATCACCAGATTGCGATCCTCGAACACGGCGCCCATGGCGTCGGAGCGCAACTCCACGGCGGCGCCGGTGATCGATGCGAGCACTGCGGCATCCGGCGTGGCGCGACGGCCTTCCACGCCGCGCGGCGCGCCCGGCACCAGCGCCACGCTGAGCTGATCGCCGACGATGGGATCGGTGATCCGCCGCACGATGCCGTCCCGATCGAACGCCACCACAAGGCGCCCGCGCCCACCGACACCCACGTCACGACGCACGGGTGCGGCATCGAGCGTCGGCGCGCGCGGTCCAAGCGTGAAGACCCACGCATTGCCCTGCAGCCGCGCGCTGAGATTGGTCGAAGAGGAGGCGGCGATCCGTAAGCCCGCGACCCCCTCGCCGCGCACCGGCGTGATCACCGTCTTGCGGGCGCCGCGAATATCGAACTGGGCGGCGGTGTCGAACAGCAGCCACACCGCATCGCCGCGCCGGAATGCGGCGGCGCGCGCGGGGCCCGCCCATGAAATAGTGAGACGCGTTTCCTCCGCGCCTTCCTCCACCGCGACCGGCGCCATGCCGTTGCGTGGCGCGGGGTCAGACGACGGCGGGGGCGAGGGTGGCGGGGGCAGCGCCGCTGGACGCGCCACGACACCGCCCTCCGGCGCCGCCAGATCGACGACAATCCGCGAGCCTTCCACGAAGTTGCGCACCTTGACGCCGTCTTCCAGCGTCAACGCCAACGCGAGGCGCGCTCCCGGGCGAGAGATGCGTTCTGCCGAGCGCACGAACAGCGGCGGACTGGCGCGCAGATCGGACAGATCGATCTCGGCGGGCTTGGAAAAGCGTAGTTCGAGGCGCGCGCCCTGTCGTACCGGCGTCACCGTGGCGCCACCGGCGAACAGAAACGAAAGGCGTGTCAGGTCGGGCCGCGAGCCGATCGACAGCGATGCCGTTGGTGTGGTCAGAGGCGTGTCCATGACGGCCTTCGCCTCGCCCGGCGCCACGCGGTCGGCGGGCGTAAGCGCGATGG
Organism: Hyphomonadaceae bacterium; assembly: GCA_031414315.1. Taxonomy (GTDB): domain Bacteria; phylum Pseudomonadota; class Alphaproteobacteria; order Caulobacterales; family Aquidulcibacteraceae; genus VFBF01. The sequence continues at coordinate 4,762 of JANNVF010000098.1, forward strand.
TGGCTTCGCCCTCGGTCTGTGTGAGCTGCGCCTGCAGCGACTTGCGCAGGGAGATGCGCATGGTGCGCCCGTCGGTGTCGCGCCGTGCGGCGGCGATGGTGCGCGGCGCCGCCGACACGAGGCCGGACACATCGCCTTCCACGGGCGCGGCAAACCGCACGACGAGCACGCCGCCCGCGAGTTGCGCCGTGGCGCGCGGCAGTGGCGCGTCGCCCTTCTTGGTGAGCGCAATGCGCGCGCCGTCTGCGGTTTCGGTCGCCGTCGCGTCCACGCGCGGCGCCTCGGCCGCCACGGCGCCTGCGACCATGGCGACGCCGCAGATCAGCGTCACGGGGGCGACATACCGGATCATCCGCGCCTCGTTGTGCAACCACGCTTACGCCGCGATCGGTTAAGCCCCCGTTGAGACATGGCTCTCAGCGCGCCTTCGGCTGGCCGTTGGGCGCCGGCGGAGCAGCGGTGGTTGGCGGCGGCGCGGCGGCAGCGGGCGCGCCGGGCGCGTCCGCGAGCCATTGCGTCAGCTGCCGCGCCCGTGTCGGCGTCATCTTGCCCATCACTTCCGCGAGGTTGGCCTGCCGCATGCGGCTTGCCACGTCCACGAGCACATCCTGATCGAGCGCGTCGAACACCGCCGCCGCATCCTTCGCGCGCATGCGCTGATAGACGTCCACGAGCGATGTGATGCGCGCCGTCTGCGCGGCATCCACCTGGCCGGTCAGCGCCTGCACCCGCGCTTCCACACGCTTGAGTTCTGCAATGCGCTCCTCCACGCGCCGCTCGGCGGCGGCGAGCAGTTCCTGGCGCGTATCCATCTCGGTCGCACGCGCATCCAGCGAAGCGCGCCGCGTGCCGAGCGATTGCAACACCTGCACTTCGCTGGGAGACAAGCCTGCGGCGTCGGCGAACGCCGTCGTTGCGCAAGCCCCCGCAGGCCCGGGCGCGGCGCCGACTGCGGGCGTCGGAGCCGCAGCGTTTTTCTGTGCGCCGGTGGGCGTCGCCTCCGTCGGCGCGGCCCCGCCGGCGCTTTCGGCGAACGCAACAGCCTTAAGGCCAAGCAGTACGGCGAGCGTCACCATCAGGGCCGGCAGAATGCGCGGCGGCGCCGCCGCAGTGGGTTTGGTCACGAGCGGCCTCCCCGCGCCACATCCGTCGCCGAACGCACCCGCCCCAGCGCCATGCCCAGCTTTTCGGCGAGCGCGCCGGCGGTATCGATGCGACCCTGCAGATCGCGCCCAGCTTCATGCGCCGTGAGGCGCAGGGATTTCACCGCTGCTTCCGCCGCTGTCACGCTGGCGTTGAGCTCACGCGCCGCTTCGCGGATGCCATCCTGCCCGGCGCGCAACGCCGAGAGTTTCCGGTCGAGCCGCCAGCAATAGAACAGGCACGCCGCCAGCAGGACGCCGAGCGCGCTTTCGAGAACGAGCATGATCGGGCTCATGGCGTCACTTCGCTTTCATCAACGCCGCACGCGCGACGGTCTGTAGCGGCTGCTCCACGCGCACAGCCACGCTCTGGTTGATCCGCCCGACCTTGCCGCGCGTCAGCGCGACGTCACCGCACTTCAACGCGATGGCCCCATCGGGAACCGAGTTCAGCATCATCGTGTCGCCGACCTTCAGATTCAGCACGGTGCTGAGCGGCGCAGTCATCTCGTCGAGCACGGCGCGCACTTCCACCTTGGTCCGCCACAACTCGCTGGCGAGGTGGCCTTCCCAGATATTGTCGCGGCCAAACTTCTCGCCCATGAACTGCTGCAGCAGTAGCTTGCGGATCGGCTCCAGCGTCGAGTGTGGCAGCAGCATCTCCACGCGACCGCCGCGATCTTCCATGTCGATGCGCAGCTTGATGAGGATCGCTGCGTTCGGCGGCCGCGCGATGGCGGCGAAGCGCGGATTGGTCTCGATGCGATCGAGCACGAGATCCACCGGCGTGAGCGGCGCAAATGCCTGGGCGGTATCGGCGAGCATGACCTCGATCATGCGGGTGACCAGCATGCGTTCGATCGTGGTGTAGGGCCGGCCTTCCACGCGCATGGCGGCGGCGCCCCGGCGCCCACCGAGCAGCACATCGACCACCGAGTAGATCAGGCTGGAATCCACCGTCATCAGCCCGAAGTTCTCGAGCTGCTGGGCCTTGAACACCGCGATGATCGCCGGCAGCGGGATGGAGTTGAGATAGTCGCCAAAGCGGATCGAGGAGATGGAGTCGAGACTGACCTCGACGTTGTCTGACGTGAAGTTCCGCAGGCTGGTGGTCATCAACCGCACGACGCGGTCGAACACCACTTCCAGCATCGGCAGGCGTTCGTAGGAGATGAGCGCGGAATTGATGATCGCGCGCATGCCCGTGCGCCCGGAATCTTCATCCCCCGAGGCAAAGCCGAGCAGGCTGTCGATCTCGTCCTGGTTGAGAATGCGTTCGCCTGACGCCACCGGCGCCGCCGCCGGTTCGGAGGCATCGTTGGCGGCAGCCGCCCACTCAGCGGAGAAATCGCTATCGGCGGGAGGCGCTTCCGCTGCTGAGCCGGGTTCGGCGGACATCGCTATTGCACCAGCATTTCTTCGATCAGCACCGCGTTCATCTGCGCCGGTGCGATCGCCAGGTTGACCCGGCGCAGGAGTTCCAGACGCAACCGTGCGGTGCCGGCCGATCCCGAGATATCGTCCATGCGCAGCTCGCGCAGGAAGCCCTGGAACTGGTCCATGATGCGCGGCAGTTCGGGCTGCACGGCGTAGGCCACGTCTTCGTCCGGCGCTTCCAGCGTGACGCGCAGCTTGAGGAACGCCGGGCGGCCATCGTCAGTGGAGAAGTTGATCAGCATCTGCGGCAGCGCGACGTAGTAGACGCCGTCGCCTTCAGTCACGACCGGCGCGTTGGGATCCTCGGCGCCGGCGCCGTGACCGCCCTTCTTTTCCTTCTCGTGCTTCTTCGCCTTGCCCTTGGCATGGTCGCCGGCCTCGGCGTGCACCTCGGCCTTGGGCTTCAGCAGAAAGAACGCCGCGCCACCGCCGGCGCCCAGCAGCAGCAAGGCCGGCAGGACGATGAACAGGATGAGCGTCTTGCCGGCGAGCTTCTTCTTGGCAGGCTCGCCTTCGCCCTCGGCGCCTGGTTCGCCCTCGGCTGCGCCGGCCTCACCTTCGGCGGGCGCAGCCTTGGCCGCCTTCTTGTCGGGCTTTTCCTTCTTGGGCTTGGGAGGCTTCTTCTCAGACATCGTGCACGGGTTCCGGATTCTCTCACCGCGCACTTCGGCGAAACGTGGTTAAGGAAAGGTAGAGGGGCGGCAGAATTTGCCGGGCGATGGGCGCTCCTTGCCGCCCGCAGCGGACGCCGCGCCTGCGATTTCCCAAGCGCGCCAAGCGTTAACCATGTGGCCCGGCGCTTGCACACTTCGGATGCGACCGAAGGGCCAAGCATGGACAACGTTCAACTCCTCGCCGTTCAGACCCAGCGCGTGCTGCAGCGCCGGATGGAGACGGCCGCCAACAATCTGGCCAACGTCTCGACGTTCGGCTTCAAGGCGGAAGGATTGCTGACGGAAGTGGATGCGCGGCGCCCTGCCCGCTCCGCCAACCTGCCCAACGACATCCGCTTCGTGCGTGACGTCGGTCTCGCCCGCGACATGTCGCAGGGGCCGATCACGCACACCGGCGAGCCGCTCGACGTGGCGATCGAGGGCAATGGCTTCTTCACGGTGCAGGGCAAGGACGGCCCGCTCTACACCCGCGACGGCGCATTCAGCCTCGACGACGCCGGGCAGCTCATCACCCAGAGCGGCGACGCGGTGCTCAACTCGGGCGGCGCGCCCGTGGTGTTCGACCCGCAAGGCGAGCGCCCGCAGATCGGCGCGGACGGCGCGATCAGCATCGCCGGCGCCGAAGTCGGCCGCCTGGGCGTCGTCGCGTTCGCCGATCCCGCAGGCATGGAAAAAGTCGGCGACAATCTCTGGTCGTCGAAGGGACAGGCGACCGCCGAATTCGACGGCCAGATCGTTCAGGGTGCGCTGGAAGGATCCAACGTGAACCCCGTCCTGCAACTCACGCAGATCATTGAGATTTCCCGGGCCTACGAGTCGGCTGCCCGCATCGTGAAGAATGGCGACGACCTGCGCCAGCGCACGATCGAGCGGCTCGGCCGCGCCTAGAGACCAAGGAGAACACGACATGCGCTCACTCGCGATCGCCGCCACGGGCATGCAGGCCCAGCAGCTCAACGTGGAAGTCATTTCCAACAACATCGCCAACATGAACACGACCGGCTTCAAGCGGCAGCGGGCACAGTTCCAGGATCTGCTCTACCAGAATCTGGAGCGTCCCGGCGCGAGCACGTCCTCGGCCGGCACCACCGCGCCGATGGGCATCCAGATCGGTATCGGTGTGAAGGCGGGGTCGATCGGCCGCGTGACGCAGCAAGGCTCGCTTGAGCGCACCGACAACACCACCGATCTCGCGATCAGCGGGCGCGGCTACTTTCAGGTCTCGATGCCGGACGGCACCACCGCCTACACGCGCGCCGGCAACTTCGCCGCCGACGCCGATGGCCGACTGGTGACATCGGAAGGCTACCCGATCGAACCGGCGATCACCGTGCCCACCGAAGCGCTCTCCATTGCCGTGTCACGCGACGGTGTGGTGGAGGCCACGCTGCAGGGCCAGGTCGAGCCGCAACAGCTGGGCCAGATCGAGATCGCGGCGTTCGTCAATCCGGCGGGCCTCGAAGCGCAGGGTGACAACCTCTTCCTCGAAACCGCCGCCAGCGGATCGCCCAACGTCTCCACGCCCACGTCCCCGGGCTTCGGCGCGCTGCTGCAGGGGTTTCTTGAAACATCCAACGTCAATGCGGTGGAGGAGATCTCCGCGCTGATCGTGGCGCAACGCGCCTACGAGATGAATGCGAAGGTCATCACCGCATCCGACGAGATGCTGCAGACCGCGACTCAGGTACGCTGACGCAAAACGGGAGGAAGCATAAATGCCCACCACATTGCGAACCGCACTCATCGCCGCCGCCGTCTTCGCAACTGCAGCGAGCGCACAGGCGCAGGAAGTCACGTTGCGCAGCTCGATCCAGACGGCGGGCGCGGCGGTGACACTCGGCGATCTGTTCCAGGACGCAGGCCCCGTGGCGGGCCGCGCCGTGGGCCCCGCGCCGACTCCGGGCCGCACCGCCACGTTCTCTCCGCGCTTCGTGCAGGCCGCCGCGAGCGCGGCAGGTCTGCAGTGGGCGCCGCCGGAAGGCCTCACCGCCATCCTCGTCACCGGGCGCGGGGGGAACGGCGCCGTTGCGTCGCGCGCCAGCGCGACGGCGGCGCGCTTTGACCGGACCGCAGCGCCAAGCGGCGACATCGCGGTGCGTCGCGGCGAAATTCTTACGCTCGTCTACGTCGCGCCGGGCATGCAACTGACCACTCGCGCCCGCGCCATGGACGACGCCGCCGTCGGTGATTCCGTGCGCGTGGTGAATCTGCAATCCAACCGCACCGTGGAGGCGACCGTCACCGGCGCCGGCGCGGCGTCGGCGAACATGAACTGAGGCACGCAAACATGCGCTCGCACGCCCTTCTGCTCCTCGCCGGTCTTGTCGCCGGATGCGCCACCATGGAGGACGCCGGCAGCGCCGCCGTCGGCGTGGCGCGCGAAGGCGCCTCGAACGCCACCGAGGGCGTGCGTCGCGTGCAGCGCGCAGCGACGGGGCCGCATCTCGCCGCCGTCACCGATCCCGCGCCGATCATCGGCGTGACGCAGGTCTCCATGCCGATGCCGAATTTCGAGCAACCGGCGTCGGCGCCCAACTCACTGTGGCGACAGGGCGCGCGCACGTTCTTCAACGATCAGCGCGCCACGCGCATCGGCGACATCCTCACCGTCAAGGTCGCCATCGACGACAAGGCGCAACTCGACAACACCACCACGCGCGACCGGACCGGCGCGACCGATGTCGGCGTCTCCAGCCTGTTCGGCAAACAGGACGCGCTGGGCCGCCTGCTCCCGCCGGGCGGCGCCTTCGATCCGACCAATCTTGTCAGCGCGAATGCATCCTCGACCGCGAACGGCACAGGATCGATCAGCCGCCAGGAAAAAATCGAACTCACACTGGCCGCCACGATCGCGCAGGTGCTGCCCAACGGCAACCTCGTGGTGGCGGGGCGCCAGGAAGTGCGCATCAACGGCGAGTTGCGCGAACTCACCATCGCGGGTGTCGTGCGGCCGGAGGATATCGGCGCCGACAACTCGGTGCGGCACGACCAGCTCGCGGAAGCGCGAATCTCTTACGGGGGTCGCGGCACGATCTCAGCCGTGCAGCGCCCGCGCTGGGGCCAGCGCGTCGCGGATGCGATCACGCCCTGGTAGCAGGCAGTGAACTCTGGAAGGGCCGGGCCATGGGCCGGTCTCCCGATCGCTGCGCGTCATAATTCGCCCGCGAGGGGAACTCGCTAACAAAACAGGTGTGTGGCCCGCATTTTGGGGAACCATGGACGCAGGTCCGGGTAACGCTCTGTGTGTGCACTACTCAACATTGGTGCGGCGGGCCCCGCTGTCGGGCTCAAGGAGATCAATCGATGACCATCAAGTCCGCTGCGGCCCTCCGCACGCTCGCTTTTGTCGCTGTCGCCGGACTGGGCCTCAGCGCGTGCGCTTCCCACAAGTATGTCGATGAGCAAACCGCCGCCATCAACACCCGTATCCAGGCCGTCGAGGTCCGCGTTCAGGATGCGGCTCAAAAGGCCGACTCGGCCGGGCAACGCGCCGACGCCGCAGCCGCGGAAGGGCGAACCACCACGCAGCGCCTCGATCAGATCGAAGGCCGCGTCGGGCAGCTCGAAAAGGCGCCGCCGGCGCGACGTCCTAGAGGTTGACATAAAGGGCGCGAAGGGCGAGGCGGCTCTTGATTGACGGAGCCAATCCCATTCGCGCCCTGTTCACTTCCCTGTTCGTAGCGGCGCTGTGGCTTGGCCCGGCGTCAGCTCCGGCATTTGCGCAACCGGTGATTGTCGAAGAGAGTTCGCCGCCGGCGGGTCATCGTCCGCCAACCGTCGCCGACGCATCGGACGCTGAAGAGGTCGACGAGATCGACCCTTCGCTATCTGTTTCGGACGCTGTCATCGGCGTCGCCGGGTGGGCGATCTCCACGGGCGATCACCGCGACCTGCCCTTTGCGATCATCGACAAACGCGCCGCGCAAATCCTCGTGTTCGACGAAACCGGCAAGCTGCGGGGCATGGCCCCCGTGTTGCTCGGCTCCGCAACCGGCGATCACTCCGCCCCCGGGGTCGGTGACCGCGAACTCGCCGACATTCCGATGGAAGACCGCACCACGCCCGCGGGCCGCTTCTATGCCTCGTATGGTCCCGCCATCGGCGTGCCTGAAGCGCTCTGGATCGACTACGCGACCGCCGTTTCCATCCATCCCATCGTGCCCAGCGCCGAGGGCAAGCGCCGCAAGAGATGGCTGGCGTCACCGGAGAGCGACGACAACCGCGTCACGCACGGGTGTGTGAACGTCTCCCCCGATTTCTACCGTCGCATCGTGCGGCCGATCCTGGGACGGCGGTCGATCTTCTACGTGCTGCCCGAGGTCGCCGAACTGCGCGAAGCTATTCCCGGGTTCGCACCGCCGAGGCGGGCGCAGCGGAACGCGCAGCGCCGCCGCTAACGCACCACCCCCTCTCACGCGCCTGAGCGGGAGAGGGACAGCTTCGCAACGCGAAGCAGGGTGAGGGCCCGGTGGTGCAGCACGAGACCCATCCTGTGAGACCGCGCCCTCACCCTGACGTCCCGTTGTTCGGTCTGTCCCTCTCCCCTCGCGGGGCGAGGGATTGCGCGCTAGCCTGCGGACATGAAACCCACGATCCTCGCCTACCCCGCCCTCGGCGGTCTCGACGCCATGTTCGGCGGCGCCTACGACATCGTGCGTCTGCCGAGCGACGCGACGGAACGCGCAGCGTATTTGCGGGACAACGGCGCGAAGATCGAAGCGGCGGTGACCATCGGCTCCATCGGCTTGCCGCCGGACGTGCTCGCCGCGCTGACCAATCTGAAGATGATTTCCTGCTTCGGCGTCGGCTACGACGGCGTCGATCTCGTGACGACGCGCAAGCGCGGCATCGCGGTGACCAACTGCCCCAACATCAATCACGAGGACGTGGCGGACGTGGCCTTCGGCCTCATCCTTTCGTGCGTGCGCTCCATCGCGGCGGGAGACCGTCTCGTCCGCGCGGGTGGCTGGAAAGGACCGCTGGCGTTTCCACCGCCGAAGCGTCTCTCCGCGCGCAAGCTGGGCATCGTCGGTCTCGGCGCGATCGGTGAAGCCACCGCGCGGCGCGGGGCGGCTTTCGGCATGGAGATCGCGTGGACGGGGCCGCGCCCCAAGCAGGCGCCGTGGCGCTACGAGCCCGATCTCCACGCGCTCGCCACGTGGTGCGATGTGCTGGCGATGACGCTGCGCCCCGATCCCGGCACCGAGAACATGATCGACGCACGCATCCTCGACGCGCTGGGCCCCGAGGGGATCATCGTCAACGTCTCGCGCGGATCGGTGATCGACGAGGATGCGCTGATCGCGGCACTGAAGGCCGGCCGCGTGGGCGGCGCGGGCCTCGACGTCTATGAAACGGAGCCGACGCCCGCGGATCGCTGGGCCGACGTGCCCAACACGACGCTCACACCCCACTTCGGCGGCGGCACGCGGGAGTCGATCACCGAAAGCGCCCTGCTGGTGGTGGAAAATCTCCGGCGCCACTTCGCCAGCGAGCCGCTGGCGACGCCGGTGGCCTAAAAGCACATCGCACGCCCGGATTTGAATCCCGGACGTGCGATTTGTATCTGGTCGGCTGAACTTTTGTATGGCGTCAAAAACGCCATACAAATTTCGCGGCTACTGCAGCTCGAACATCACCGTGACGTTGGCGGTAAGGTTCACTTCCCCCGGCGACACGGGCGTCGAATCCATCGCCTGCGCGCGGGCCATCATCATCACCGGCATCGGGCGCGGCGGCTCCACCGAGCCACCTTCCGTGATCGCGATGATGCGCTTGACCGTCATGCCGGCCGCCTGCGCGTAGATGTCGGCGCGGGCGCGGGCCTTCTTGAACGCCTCGGCGCGGGCGCGGTCGAGCGCGGGATCCGGCTGGTCGATGCCGAACGCAATGCCGTTGAGCTGGTTGCCGCCCTGCGCCACCAGGGCGTCCACGGTTTTGCCGACGTTGGCGAGGTTGCGGACCTTCACCGTCACCGTGTTGGTGGCCTGGTAACCCGTGACGCGCGGCGGCACGTTTTCGGCGTAGACGGTCTGCGGGTTGATCGAGAGCTGCGCGGTCTGGATGTCGCGCTCGGCCACGCCCGAGCGGCGCACGGCGGCGATGACGGCGGTCATGCGGCGGGCGTTTTCGGCGAGCGCTTCGGCGGCCGTCGGCGCTTCGTTGACGACGCCGGCGGTGATCGTGGCGATGTCCGGCTTCTCCGAAATGCGGGATTCGGCCGAGATGGTGAGCGCGGTGCCCTGCATCATCATGTGCGGGGCGTGGCCCGCCTCCTGCGCTGACGCCAGCGGGGCGGCCGACAGCGTGGCAATGGCGGCGAGCGCCGGAACGAGTGATCGCATCGAAAATTCCTCCTGTACCGCAGGCAAAGCCGCGAAACGGGGTGGAATCAAGGCGCTAGTCCCGATGCGCGAACGCTCAGGCCCCGCGCGAGTGATCGAACTCCACGTCCCTTCGGGCGGAGACGATGGTCACCACGACGCCGGCCAGCACGTCCAGCAGCGACATGATCATGATGATGAAGAACACGCTGGTCGCGAACGCTGCGTTCAGCAGGAACTCCACCAGGCAGATGATGAACACCAGCATCGACAGCGCGTGATTGAAGATCGCCGAGGTGCCGGTGCTGGTGGACTTCAGAAGCTCGATGAAGAGGAGGATCAGCGCGATCAGGACCAGGATGTCGCCCCACTGGACGATCCACTGGGCGTTGGAGGCCATCGGCACCGTGAAGGCGGCGGCGTCCATGCGCTCGACGATCGCGGCCGCGTCCCCGGTCATCGCCGTGCCGCCGAGCGCCACGACGTTGTAGATCAGCACCGGGATCAGGATCAGCGGAAAAACATTGAAAATCGCACCCATGCCGCCACCACTCCCCTGATTACCACCGCCGCCGCGCGCTGCACGCGCGCCTCTGCGGACCACCATCGCCTCCTGGAGGCTCATTCCATCCCGACTCATCGTACCACCCGCATCATAGACCGATCCGCGTCATAGCTCGTCGGTTCCCTTCGGATCCCGGCGGCGGCTCCGCAGCCACATCACGCCGAACAGGTCGGTCGCGGCGGCGGCAAGTCGCCCCAGGTTCGTGTACTTCGAGCGCCCCGCCCCCCGCGGACGATGGTTCACTTCCAGGTATTCTACCCCAAAGCCTTCGCGCTGCATCAGCGCCGGCATGTACCGGTGCATATGATCAAAATACGGGAGCCGAAGGAAGGCCTCGCGGCGGAACACCTTGACCCCACAGCCGGAATCCACGGCGCCGTCTCCCAGAAGCCTCTGCCGGACCCCGTTGGCCACCTGGGACGCCCACTTCTTGGCGGCGCTGTCCTGGCGCTTGAGGCGCATGCCGGAGACCATGGCGAGCCCCTCTGGCGCATCGGGCCGAGTCAGGCGAGCCATCAGCCTGGGCAGGTCGGCCGGGTCGTTCTGGCCGTCACCGTCCAGCGTCCCCACCAGCGGCGCCCGGGCCGCCAGCACTCCCGAACGGATCGCCTGGCTCTGCCCGGCGTTGCGCCGGTGGCCGACGATCCGCAGCGCCGGCAGCGACTGGCGCGCCATGGCCAGCTCCGAGCGGGTGTCGTCGCGGCTGGCGTCGTCGACAAAGATCATCTCGTAGGCGCGCCCGTCCATGGCGCGCGCGATCTCGCGGGCCAGCTCGGCCGCGTTTCCCGCCTCGTTGTACACAGGCACGACGACGCTCAGTTCAATGGATTCGGCCAAGCGGCCCCGCCTGTGTGGAAAGTTTCACCCTGTGAAACGGGCTCTTAGCCGCTCAAACGCCCGGAAGCGAGCCCGGAGGCCATCGACGCGGCGGTCAGCCGGCCACGAGCCTGGACCGGGCTGCGTGCTTGGCGGCGTACATGGCCTCGTCAGCCCGGGCGATCAGCACCTCGGCGTCGCCGATCGCGGCGCCGTCCCCGGCGAAGATGTGGACGCCGATGGTCGCGTGCAGGGCGTGCCGGACGCCTTCGAACACGAACGGGGTTTCGCCGATCACCGCCGACAGGGATTGCGCCTTGCGCCGGGCCTCGTCCGGCGCGGCGTTGGCGAGGACAACGGCGAACTCGTCGCCCCCCACCCGGCCGACGATATCGGAATCACGCACCTGATTGAGCAAAAGCTTCGAAACATGGGCCAGCGCCGCGTCGCCCACCGCATGGCCGTAGCCATCGTTCAGCGCCTTGAAGCCGTCCATGTCGAGGAAGATCACCGCCGCCTGCGTGCGGTAGCGCTCGGTGTAGGAGACCACCCGTTGCAGCTCCCGCAGGAGCGCGCGACGGTTGAATATCGGCACCAGCGGGTCTCGGTCTGCCAGCGCCTGGGCGATGGCGAGCTTGTCGAGGAGGTCGGCGTTTTCCTGAGCCAGCATGGACGTTTCAGCCATCAGGGTATCGACGGCCGCACGCGTATTTTCGGGCAGCTTCGAGCGTTTGAGCCCGAAGCGCCGCTCGAACGGGTCTTGCCCATCCGATAACGCGCCAGTGAGCTTGAGCCGCATGCCTCGCTCCGAAACCTCCGGAGACCATGCCGCCCTGTGGTTAAGGCCGGGTGAATCCTCCTGCGGCCTTTGGCGGCCATCGCGGCCGCTTGACTGGCAAGAGGTTCTTCACGCCCATCTGGCAAGCCATGATCGTGACCCTCCGCACCCTCTCCGTCGTCGCCGCGCTGGCCGTCGCTGCCCCCGCGCTGGCGCAGGAGCACGGCGAGCACCAGCACGAGGGCCACAAGATGCCCTCGACTGCCAACGACGAGACGGTAACGCTCTATCATCCGCCCCAGACCGCGCCGATCGACGTACCCCTCCCCGTCCATGCGATGCACGGCGACCTGATCGGCGGCGGGCTGCAAGGCGGCTACCCGATGGGTCGCGACGCGTCGGGTACCAGCTGGCAGCCCGACACCTCCATGCACGGCGGCCTGCACGCGATGCGGGGCGACTGGCAGTTCATGGGTCACGCGCTGATCAACGGCGTCTACGACTGGCAGGACGGCCCACGCGGCGACGAGAAGGCGTTCGTCTCCGGCATGGTGATGGGCGCGGCGCGCTACGACGACGCCGGCGGCGACACGATCAACTTCCGCCTGATGCTCAGCCCCGACGCGTTCAGCGGCAAACGCGGCTACCCCCTTCTGCTCGCGGCGGGCGAGACCGCCGACGGCGCGACGCCGCTGGTTGATCGCCAGCATCCGCACGAACTTCTGATGGAAGCCTCGGCATCCTATGCGCACCGCATCTCGGACGCGGACTCCGTCTTCATCTACGCCGGCCTGCCCGGCGAGCCCGCGTTCGGCCCGCCCGCGTTCATGCATCGCGCGACGGCGATGGACAGCCCGGAGGCGCCGATTTCCCATCACTGGCTGGATTCCACGCACATCACCTTCGGTGTGCTGACCGGCGGCTGGGTGCATCAGAACTTCAAGCTTGAAGCCTCCGGCTTTCGCGGCCGCGAGCCCGATGAAGACCGTTACGACATCGAAAGCCCGGACATCGATTCAGCGTCGGTCCGCGCAAGCTGGAATCCGACCCCGCGCTGGGCGCTGCAGGCGTCGTGGGCCGACGTGAAAAGCCCCGAACAGCTCGAGCCAGACGAGGACGAAACCCGCTGGTCGGCCAGCGCGCTCTACGCCGCATCACTCGGTGGCGACGCGTCGTGGTCGGCCACCGCCGCGTTCGGTCGCAAGGAGCGCAGCGACGGGGTCGATCTCAACGCGGGACTGGTCGAGGCCACGCTGCGTCCGAGCGCGCCGTGGACGATCTTCGCGCGCGGCGAACTCATCGAGAGCGACGAACTCGGCGCCATCGCACACGGCCCCGTGGAGACCGTCGCCAAGGCGTCACTCGGCGCGATCCGCGACTTCCGCGTGCACGAGAACGCGGTGATCGGCGTCGGCGCGCTGGTGTCGAAGAGCTGGGTCGGCGACGGCCTGAGGTCAAGCTACGGCGGCGATCCCGAAGGCGGGATGGCGTTCGTCAGACTGAAAATTGGCTAGGTCTTGAAGTACGGCTCGACTTCGCCTGACAGCTTGATCGTCATGTCGTTGCCGTGACGATCCTTGGTGGTCCCGACTGACAGCCGCACCCAGCCCTCGCTGACGCAGTACTCGTCGACATTGTTCTTTTCCACGCCCTTGAAACGGACGCCGACGCCGCGCTCCAGCAAGTCGGCGCGGTAGTGCGGACTCTTGGGGTTCACGGAGAGGCGATCGGGGGGCGTATCGGTCGACGAGTCACTCATGGGGCGCTTCCTTAGCGACGCCGCCCGGCCCTGCCAATCCGTCTGCTTGCGCGACTCGACCGCAAACCTATAGTGCGGCACTTCCTCGCGCTCCCCTGCCCGCGCGCCCAGCCGGAAGTCCCCATGACACCCTCTCCCCGCGTCGGTCTGATCATGGGCTCGAAGTCCGACTGGGACACGATGGCGAAGGCAGCTGAAGTGCTCGACGCGCTGGAGGTCGCCTACGAGGCCAAGGTCGTCTCCGCGCATCGCACGCCGCAACGGCTCTACGATTACGCCACCACCGCCAAGGCGCGCGGGCTGTCGGTGATCATCGCCGGCGCCGGCGGCGCGGCGCACCTGCCGGGCATGGCCGCGGCGATGACGGCGCTGCCGGTGCTCGGCGTGCCGGTGCGATCGAAATCGCTGCGCGGGCTCGATAGCCTGCTCTCCATCGTGCAGATGCCGGCTGGGATTCCCGTCGGCACACTGGCGATCGGCGATGCGGGCGCCAAGAACGCCGCCCTGCTCGCGGCGGCGATCCTCGCGTTGTCCGATGACGCGCTTGCCGTGCGGCTCGAAGCGTATCGCGCCCGGCAGACCGCCGAAGTCGGCGAAGATCCGACTGCCGGTTGATGCTGCCGCCCGGCTCCACCATCGGCATTCTCGGCGGCGGCCAGCTGGGGCGCATGCTCGCGCTGGCGGCGGCGCGGCTTGGCTTCGACGTCCACATCTTCACCGACGAGGCCGATAGCCCCGCATCGCGGGTCGCGGCGCAAGTCACGGTGGCGAGATACGATGACGAGGCCGCGCTGCGCGCCTTCGCGAGCGCCGTCGATGTGGTGACGATGGAGTTCGAGAACGTGCCGGCGTTGACGGCGAAGATTCTCGCCGACGCGGGCGCGATCGTGCGGCCCGGCGCGAATGCGCTGGCGACGGCGCAGGACCGGGTGCTCGAGAAGACCTTTCTCAACGGGGCGGGCGTGGCGACGACGCCGTTCGCGGCGGTGGAAAAGGAAAACGATCTTGCAAGCGCGATCGCCGCTGTCGGCGCGCCCGCGATCCTGAAGACGCGGCGCATGGGCTATGACGGCAAGGGCCAGGCGCGAGTCGCCCGCGCGCAGGACGCCGGCGCGGCATTCGAATCCATTGGCTGGCAGCCTGCGATCCTTGAGGCGCTGGCGCCGTTCGTGCGCGAGGTTTCGGTGATCGCGGCGCGCGGTGTCGACGGGGACTTCGCGGCGTATGACGTGTGCGAAAATGTGCATGAGCATGGGATTCTCCATGTGACGAAGGTTCCGAGCGCGGCCTCCCCTGCCGTGACGCGGGAGGCCGTGACCGCAGTAAGACGCGTGGCCGAGGCGCTCGATTATGTCGGCGTGCTGTGCGTCGAGTTCTTCGTGCTGGCCGACGGGCGCCTGCTCGCCAACGAGATTGCGCCGCGGGTGCACAACTCCGGGCACTGGACGGAGGCCGCCTGCCTGACCAGCCAGTTCGAACAGCAGATCCGCGCCGTCGCCGGCTGGCGCCTCGGCCCCACCACCCGCTTCGCCGACGTGGAAATGACCAATCTGATCGGCGCGGAGGCCGACACATGGGCCGCACTCGCCGCCGACCCCGACGTGCGGCTGCATCTGTACGGCAAGCGCGACGTGCGCGACGGCCGCAAGATGGGTCATGTGACAAAACTCAAGCGTCTGGTGTGAGGGCGCGCGCCAGCGCCCGCCAAGTCGCGGTGCGTTTCACTCCCGTAGCGCCGGCTGACTGCCGGCAGCAGCACAAGTTCTGCGAAAAGCGGTTCCGCTGCCGGCGGTCAGCCGGCGCTACGGAGCGCGCTAGGAAGAGTCCACAAACGTCGGCGCGAAGACCGGCAGAGTCAGCAAACGGTCTGCAACCGCCACGCACAGGAGCAGCCGCGCGCCATGGGCGCCGGCAAGGAGGCGCTTCACGGCGCGCGCCGCCCACGCATCGAGATTGTCGAGCACGGCGCGCACCTCGGCAAGCCGCGCCGCCAGGGTCCGCCCCCGCAGGCGCACCGTGCGTTTCACGTTGCGCAGATCATTGTCGAGCGCGCCGGCGCGACGAAAGCCCGGTGGCGCTGCGTGCGGCCGTTCGACGTGAACGGGCTTCGGCGCGCCACAGCGCGAGATGGCGAGCAGGAACACCACGACGCGGGCGCCGAACAGCGCCTCGCGCAGATCCTGGCGCAACATGATGCGCGCCGCACGCGGCACACGCCGGCCCAGCCATTCAGACAGCCAGAGACATACGTCGAGCAGCCAGAGCTTGAGCCTGGCGGCGAAGAGGTGGAGGCGGTCGGAAGGGGTGGGCGTGTGTGTTTCCATGCGCTGAGTATGCGGCCGATCTCAACCCAACCGGATTGAATCCGGAAAATGCGGCCGCTCCGTACCACCGGCTGTAGCGCGCCCGGTGAGCGCCATGGACAAGCACATGGCCGGCGAAAGCCGACGGTACAGGCCGGTGTGGGATTGCTGGCCCGCCAATCCCCCTATTTCCCGGCTTGCAGCCGGCGCCGCGTGTGCGAAACTGCCCACCTTTGGCGGAGACACGGATGAAGAACGCGTTTGCCTTCGAGCAGGCCGTGATCGGCATCCTGACCGCCGTGCTCTACGCCGACGAAGCGATCGCCGACCAGGAACTGATGTGGTGGCGCCAGATGCAGGAGCGACATCCCCTGTTCGCCGTCCTGCCGCCGGGCTTGTTCAATCCTATGCTGGCGCGCGCGCAGCAGACGCTGCTCGGCACGCCATGGGCGCACGCCATTACCGACTGGGCGGCCGATGTGCCGCGCGATCACGCTGAACTGGTCTACTGCATGGCCGTGGAGCTGCAGTTCATCGACGGCGACTGCTCGCGGCAGGAATCGCGGATGACGGCCCACCTCTCGCACGCGCTGGGCATCCCCATGGAACGCTCCACACAGTTGTTCGAAGCGGCGCTGCTGGAGCGGCTGGGGGACTGATTATTTTCTCTCGGCGCCGGCGTTCTTCCCCTGTTCGGCAAACACCCCTATATTGGTCGTGCCCGGAGCAATCCTGGCTATGGCGATAAACGCGCGGAGATAGGCGGATCGGACCCGGGTGCGATTCCCGGCGGCTCCACCAGTTACCCACCCAGTCGTTGGATGGTCAGCGGGGCCGAAATAGGATCGACGGACGTTGAAGGACGAGGCTTTTGCTCGGGTGGTCCCGTTACAGGCCAAACAGCAATAGTTGCCAACGACAACACTGCTGAGGGTTACGCTCTGGCCGCGTAAGCGGTTCGAGGAAAACCCACTCTAAGTCCTGACGAGTAGCATCGTCAGGCGGGGCCGCCCGGCGCCTGGCAACAGAAGCCGGGCACTTTATTGTCTCCCGTTGTCCCATTCAGCGATCAGCTTTTTCGTCGCGCCACGCCGCCATGCGCGCTCGATCAGGCCGGCGAGATGTTTGCGGTCGATCTTCGCCAGCCGGATGAGCAGGACAGGCCAGCCCTTGTAGTGGTCAGTAATGAACAAGACGTCGGGATCGCTTTCGAGCAGGAATTCCTGCTCGTCGAGGCTTTCGACGCCCAGAACGAGCACGCCGTCCATCTTTTCCTTCGCGCGCATCAGGAACTTCTTCCCGACCCGCCAGCCGCGCGTGCCGTAGGATGTGCCCTCGCTCACGCCGGGCAATGCACAGGCAATGGCGCCAACGTCATCGAACGTGATCTTGCGCGTCGCCATGGCGCCTCGAAGTACACACTTGCGCGTGAGAGGAGAAGCGCGCGCGCCTGCATCGCGTCAGAAGCGGAAACCCGCGCGCGCGTTGTGCGTTCTTGCCACAAGGCGCACGTTGCGCGGGCGCGCAGCTTCGCGCACCACGCGCGGCGGCGCCCCACGCAACGGACGCAATTCGCGTATGGCATCGACGAAATGAAGACATACTCGCGTGAGGTGGAAGAGCCGTTGACTGCCGCGCACGGGCCGGTAAGTGTGCCGGTGGCGCAAAGCCAAGGAGGGGCGGCGTGGCCGAAGACCTGATCGGATACGATAGCCTGACCCAGGACGCGATGCGTGGCGTCGTGCGGGCAGCGCTCTCGCGCGCGGCAGCGCAGAAGTCTCTGCCGGGCAAGCACCACTTCTACATCACGTTCAAGACGCACGCGGCGGGCGTGGTCCTGCCGGAGACTCTCACCAGCCGCTATCCGGACGAAATGACCATCGTCCTGGAGCACCAGTTCTGGGACCTTGAGGTTTTCCCCGATCGCTTCCGCGTGATCCTGAAGTTCGGCGGCCAGCCGAGCCCGATCGTGATCCCGTTCGCGGCGCTGTCGCGGTTCTACGATCCGTCGGTGCGCTTCGGCCTGCAGTTCGAACAGGCAAGCCCCGAGACGCGCATCGCCGCCGGTGACGAGGACCGCGCGATCGCGCAGGCCGCCGGCATGCCGGAAGAACGTGAGGCGCGCACGCAACCGCCCGCGTCGGTCGTCAGCCTCGACGCCTTCCGGAAAAAGTGAGCGAACAGAAGCCCGCTGTCTCCGACGAGGACATCCTCGCCCGCTTTCGCGCGTCGGTGAATCCGCCCAAGGGCTCCGCGCTGCTCGGCTTCGCGATGACCGCAGTGAATCAGATCGAGCGCACCGTCGAAGCCACGTTCGTCGCCAACGCCGATTTCGCCAACCCCATGCGCCAGATCCAGGGCGGCTATCTCTGCGCCATGCTCGACGACGTGATGAGCGTGGCGTGCATGGTGTCCTCCGGCATGACGCATGTGGCGCCGACGCTGGAGATGAAGACGAGCTTCCTGCGCGCGGCGCCTGCGGACGGCGGCACGCTGCGCGGCGTCGGGCGCGTAGTGAAATGGGGCAGGACGATCGCGTTCACCGAGGGCGAACTCTGGGACGCTGACGGCAAGCTGATCGCCAAGGCCAGCGGCACCGCGCTGCCAACGCCGTTCAAGAGCTACAAGTAGCCGCCGTCGCGCGCGCCCGCACCACCACAAAGATCCTGTCGCGCTCCGCGCCCACGCGTTCCACCAGCAGCCGCGCGATCTGCACGTCGTCGAAAAACACGAAACCCTTCAGCGCATCGAGCAGCGCCTTCGCCAGATTGTCGAGATCGAGCTGCGGCGCTTCGCCGGCGTGTTCGAGGCGGATGTCGACCTCGAAGTCGCCCCAGCGCGGGCGGACCTGGAACTCCTTGCGGAAGAACTCGTAGACCAGCGGCTTGTAGGTGCGCGCCTGCGTGGTGATCTCGTCGACGGCGATTTCGAGTTCGTCGCGCGAACGCCAGCGGGCGCGGACCTTGCCGCGGCCCTGCCACGCTGGCTCCGTCATGCACCACGAGCCTTGGAAAGTTCTGCGGCAGCTAGCGTTTTCCATCCAGAGACCAGTTTGTTCGGGTCTAGGTTGACGGGAGTGTCGCCCATCTCCTTGTCCACGAAAGCCCTGAAGTCGTTTTGAACCTGAGACGACACCAGCTGCCAGGCGGCGCGAAATCCCGGGGCGGCCAGCTGACTACGCAGGCGATTCACATTGGATCTCCAACGGGCGTCATCCAGAAATACTCTTCAAAAAGCCAGAGAGAGGCGAGCACGCCATAGATGTAGCGTCGACTTTGGACATCATCCAACTGCTCATCTCCGGCCTGGCCGCGCATCCAGACTTCAGTCATCTCCGCGTCCATGACACGAAGTATGTTTTCCTGAGCAAGCGCCGTACGTTCGTGGTGAATGGTCGCCATCTGGTTCCGCGCGCTCTGGCGCATCTGCAACGCGAGGTAGACCAGCGATACCAGCACCGCGAGCGCGCTGACGAAGCTGCCGATGCTGGCGAGATCGGACAAGGTCATGCGGTGCGTCCTCTAAAATCGGCCGGCGTCCGCCCCCTCCGTCAGCCTGCGGCTGCCACTTCCCCCGTTCACGGAGGAAGTGGCGCGAAACGCTGAAAGGGGCAGCGCCGTTCTAGCTCGTTGCACCCTGCGCGCTCGGAAACAGCGTGAAGAAGTCCACGTCATACGCGCCCGCGGGATCCTTGCGGACGAACTCGTCGAGCCGGTGGGCGTCCTCGCCCACGAGGATGCGCCATGTGCCAGCTTTGACGCCATCGAGGATCACCTTCGCCGCCTGCGCCGCTGTCATCGGTGCGTTGTCGCGGAAGCCGTCGGCCATCGCCTTGCCGAGATTGGCGATCATCTCGTCGGTCAGCTGCGTTTCGTCATGCCCCTGCGCCTTCACGCGGGCGCGGAAGAACTTGATGTCGTCGGCGGAGAGATCATCGCTTTCGGTGCCCTGGATCACCTTGCGCGAATTCGCGACGATCTCGGTGCCGATGTGGCCCGGCATCACCACCGAACATTTCACGTGCGGCGCGTTGACCTTCAGGTCGGTCATCAGCGCTTCGGTGAAGCCTTTCACCGCGAACTTGGCGGCGCTGTAGGCGGTATGCGGCGTGTTCTGGCCGATCGAGGCGTAGAAGCCGTTCACGCTCGACGTGTTGATGATGTGGCCTTCGTTCGCCTTCATCAGCATCGGCAGGAACGTGCGGCAGCCGAGATAGACCCCGCCCCAGCAGATGTTGAACGTGCGTTCCCAGCTTTCGCGCGGATCGGTGATGATCGATCCGCCGCCGCCGACGCCGGCGTTGTTGAACAGGAGGTGGATCTTGTCGGTGTCCATCTCTTTGGCGACTTCGTCGCGGAAATTGAGCAGCTGGCTCTCGATGGAGACATCGGCCACGTGCGCGCTGACCTTGGCGCCCTGGGGCACGCCATCGGCCTCGCAGAGCCGCTTGGTCTCGGCCATGTTCTTGGCCGACACATCGCACATGGCGACGCTGCAGCCTTCCGCCACGAGCTGGCGCGTCAGCTCCCGGCCCATGCCCGTGCCGCCGCCGGTGAGCACCGCGATCTTGCCCGCGAAATCCTTCATGCGTTTCCCCTGCTCTCTGTTTGACTCATGAAGAGCCTGCCCGCATCGACGACGCAAGCCCGCACGCGCTCAGTTCCGTAGCGACAGGGCCGTGCGCGGCTCCCGCGACACCACCGGCGTGTGATCGTCCGCCAGCGTCTTCAGCGGATGCGACGCCGTCACGTGGCCCATGAACGGCGGCCAGATATCGTAACCGAGCAGACGCTGCAGCGCTGGCGACATCTCGCGGACCATCTCGCGCGGGACGCTCAGGTAGTAGTTCTCCTGCGTGCGCGCCCACGGCTCGCAATACTGGTTGGTGATGGCCAGACGCGGCGCAGCACTCCGGTTGGCGCCACCGCGATGGACGAGCGCGCCGGAAAAGAAGATGCACGACCCGGCCTTCATCACCATCGGCTGCGCCACACCCTCGCCGGCGCCGTGCGGAAACAGCGCCGCCACCTGCGCGTCGTCCCAGCGGTGGCTGCCGGGAATGACTTCGGTGGCGCCATTGGTGGCGGTGAAGTCGTCGATGGCGAGGATCATGCTGTAGCTGATCGCCGCGCGCGGACGCGCCAGCCGGTAGAAACCGTCGTCGGTATGCAGCGGCTGCGCGGTCTCGCCCGGCGCGATGTTGATCGCCTGGCTGGCGGTGAGCAGGTAGCCCGGCGCCAGCAGCCGATCGAGCAGCGCCATGAGACGCGCGTCCTCGGTGATCTCCTCGAACAGCCGGCCGCGCGCCACGAGGGTGTAGACGCGCTCCGTGGCGAAGCCCTCGAAGTCGTTGCGACCCGCGTGGCTGCCCAGATGCGCGGCGAGCGCGGTCTTCACCGCGCCCACGCCGGCGGAGGTCAGGAAGTCTTCGATGACGGTGAAACCGTTGGCATCGAGGCGCCCTATGTGGCCGGCGATATCGAATCCGGCGGGGGAAGACGGCTCTCTGGACACGCTCTGGCTCCCTGTGGCGCGCGGCGGGTCCGGCGGTTCTAGCGCGACCGCCGCCGCCTCCCAACCCACCCCTTGCCTCCGGGGCGAGCCGAATCGACGGCCCCCGCCCGCTTTGCTAAGCCTGTCGGGCAAGCCTCGGGGGCCGGCTTGCGGGGAGACTGGGATGAAGCGCTGGGCAGAATGCCTCGTGGGCGCGGCCGTTGCCGTTCTGCTGGCCGTACCCGCGATCGCCCAGGCCCCTGCCCTGGCGCCCGTCGCGGCGCTAGAGAGCCCTGTTCGTACCCCGACCGAAGCCGCCCCGGCCCGTGACCTCGCCCTGGAAGCGTTCGTCGATGGCATGGTCCAGTCAGCGATGAAGAGCGAGCGGATCGCCGGCGTCGGCGTCACCGTGGTGCGCGACGGGCGGGTGGTTTTGCTGAAGGGCTACGGCCAGTCGACGGCGGCCGGCCGGCCCGTCGATGCCGAGCACACGCTGTTCCGCATCGCGTCGATCTCCAAGACGTTCACCTGGATCGCGCTGATGCAGCTGGTCGAGTCCGGTCGGGTCGATCTGGAGGCGCCGGCCAACACCTACCTGCCGCCGGCGCTGCAGATTCCCGCCGACGGTTTTGCCCAGCCCGTGCTCGTGCGCCACCTGATGACGCACACGGCGGGGTTCGAGGATCTCGTCGCTGGCCACCTGTTCATCGCGAACCCGGAAACCGCGTTGCCGCTCGTCGATGCGCTGGTGCGCCATCGACCCCGGCGCGTGCGCGCGCCCGGCATCGCCAGCGTCTATTCCAACTACGGCACGGCGCTGGCGGGCGCGCTGGTGCAGAACGTGTCCGGCATGGCGTTCGAGGACTATGTCGAGCAGCGCATCCTGACGCCGCTCGGCCTGCAGAACACCACGTTCCGCGAGCCCTACTCACCCGCGCTGGTGCAGGCCAAGGGCCTGCCTTCGCCGATGACGCCGGCGCTCGCCGCCGATGTGTCGGACGGGTTCCGCTGGACCGACGGCGCCTACGCCAAGCAGGCGTTCGAACACTGCGTGCAGTTTGCGCCCGCAGGCGCGGCCTCCACCACGCCCGCCGACATGGGGCGCTATCTCATCGCGCTGATGTCCGGCGGGGCCGGCGTGCTGAAGCCTGAAACCGTCGCGTTGTTCGCGCGCGACAAACCGTTCTTCACTAACGCGCCCGGCCTGAACGGGCTCGCGTTCGGCATGTTGCAGAGCCATTCGGAAAACGGCTGGCGCGCGTGGGGGCACGGCGGCGACACGCTGCGCTTCCACTCCGAACTTGCGATCTACCCCGACCTCGGGCTCGGCGTGTTTGTCACGACGAATTCGGTGTCCGGCGGCGACCTGCGCGACATCCTGCCCGGCGCCATCGCCGATCGTCTCGGCGGCAGGAATCCGGCGTTCGTCGCACCGCCCAGGGCGAACGCCGCCGCCCGGCCGCTGCTGCGCAAGTTCGCCGGCGCCTACCTCGTCGACCGGCGCGCCTATTCCAACGCCGAGCGCGCGTTCTGCCTGGTCAACTGCATCATCAGCGTCACCGTCAGCGACAACGGGCGGCTCGTGGTCACCTCCGGCGGCCAGACCGTGCGCCTTGCCGCGATGGATCACATCGATCGCGGCGGCGGCGTGCGTATTCACCGCTTCCGCAACCTCGACACCGGCGAAACCGCCGCGTTCGAGGAGCGCGGCGGGCGCGTGGTGCGTTACCTCAGCGCGGGCGGCGTCAACCGCGCGCAGCGGGTGAGCATGTTTGCCGCGCCCGACGGATTTTTCGCGGTGACGTTGATTGGCCTGATCGCTGCGTTCGCCGCGCTGTTCTCCGGATTGTCCCGCGTGTTCAGCCCGCCGCAGACGGCAGCGTCCGCACGGCTCGCGGGGCTGCTGCTGCCCCTCGCCGGAGCTGGATGGCTGGCGACACTCGCCGCCTACGGCGCCTATTTCCAGCGCGCGGCGGGGGATTCATGGGTGGTGTTCGCCGACTGGCCCGGGACGATGCGCCTCGGCGCCTACGGCTCCATCGCAGCGGCGATCCTCACCGTGCTTGCGGTCGTCGCGGTGGCGCTGGCGTGGCTCAAGGCCGACTGGTCGGTGTGGCGACGCACGCGGATCGTCGCAACGCTGCTCGCCATGATCGCGCTTGCCGCGATGCTGAACGCCTGGAACCTCGTCGGGCTGCGGTTCTAAGCGAACCGTCGCATTGCACGCCCCTGCGCATCGGGCTAACCCGCCCCATATCCTGTGTAGAGAGCGACCATGACGACGCGCACCGAAACCGACACCTTCGGCCCCCTCGAAGTCGACAACGACAGGTACTGGGGCGCGCAGGCGCAGCGCTCGCTGGGCAACTTCAGGATCGGCGAGGAGAAGATGCCCAAGCCGCTGGTGCGCGCGCTCGGCATCGTCAAGCGCGCGGCGGCGGAAACCAATCTCGCGCTCGGCAAGATCGATCCGAAACTGGCGGAGGCGATCATCGCGGCGGCGCAGGAAGTCATCGACGGCAAGCTCGACGCGCATTTCCCGCTGAGCGTCTGGCAGACCGGCTCCGGCACGCAGACCAACATGAACGCCAACGAGGTTATCTCGAACCGCGCGATCGAGATGCTCGGCGGCGCGATGGGCTCGAAGAAGCCGGTGCATCCGAACGATCACGTCAACATGAGCCAGTCGTCCAACGACGTGTTCCCCACCGCCATGCACATCGCGGCGGCCGAACAGCTCGTGCGCGAGACGCTACCCGGGCTGACCAAACTTTCCGCCGCGCTCGCGGTGAAGCAGGACGCGTTCAAGGACATCATCAAGATCGGCCGCACCCACACGCAGGACGCGACGCCCCTGACGCTCGGCCAGGAATTTTCCGGCTACGCGCACGCGGTGGAGAACGGCATCCGGCGGATCGAGGAATCGATGGTCGATCTCTTTGAACTCGCGCAGGGCGGCACGGCGGTGGGCACGGGGCTCAATGCGCCGGTGGGTTTTGCCGAACAGTTCGCGACCAACGTGGCGAAGATCACTGGGCTGCCGTTCATCACCGCGCCGAACAAGTTCGAGGCGCTGGCCTCGCACGGAGCTCTCGCCTACGCGCATGGCGCTCTCAACGCGGTGGCGATGGACCTGTTCAAGATCGCCAACGACATCCGCTTCCTCGGCTCCGGCCCGCGCTCGGGGCTCGGCGAACTCTCGCTACCGGAAAACGAGCCGGGCTCCTCGATCATGCCGGGCAAGGTCAACCCCACGCAGTCGGAAGCGCTGACGATGGTGTGCGCGCAGGTGCTCGGGAACCAGACAACGATCGGGTTCGCCGCGAGCCAGGGGCACTTCGAACTCAATGTGTTCAAGCCGGTGGTGATCTACAACTTCATCCAGTCCGCGCGCCTGATCGGCGATGCGGCGGTGAGCTTCGCCGACCATTGCGTCGCCGGCATCGAAGCACGCGAAGACAACATCAAGGCGGCGATGGAAAAAAGCCTGATGCTCGTCACCGCTCTCGCGCCGAAGATCGGCTATGACAACGCCGCCAAGATCGCCAAGACCGCGCACAAGAACGGCACGACGCTGCGGGAAGAAGCGGTGGGCGGCGGGTACGTGACGGCGGAGGAGTTCGATGCGGTGGTGCAGCCCGAACAGATGATCGCGCCGGGGTGACGCCTTTCCAAAAGGGATGATCATGCCAGTCCATGACTTCGCCGGGTTTCTCTACGAACTAGAACTCCTGCGCGACGACGGTTGGCGTGGCGACGAGTATCCTTTCAACCTCGACGCGTTGATGGGGTGGGACCGGCTCAAATTTCATCCCCATGTGACATTTTTCGTGGGCGAGAATGGAAGTGGAAAATCCACACTCATTGAATCAATCGCCGTAGCGATGGGACTCAATGCCGAAGGCGGATCAAAGGACCATGCCTTCTCGACGCGCGCTACACATTCCGATCTTCACCGACAGATGCGCTTGGTCAAATCGCCAAGGCGCATGAAGGACTCGTTCTTCCTGCGGGCGGAGTCATTCTATACATTCTCAAGCTACGTCGATGATGTCGGTACGCGGAGCCGCATGGGCGGTCACGCCTTGCATGAACTCTCGCATGGTCAGGGCTTCTTCGCACTGATGGAGAATCGACTGTCCGGCAACGGCCTCTACATCATGGACGAACCCGAAGCCGCCTTGTCGCCCAACCGACAGTTGGCCTTTCTCGCGCGATTGCATCAACTCGTGGGCGATGGATCGCAATTGATCATCGCCACCCACTCACCCATCATTCTCGCCTACCCCGACGCGACAATCTATGAAGTGTCAGAGCGTGGGGTCTCACCGGTTGCCTACGACGATCTCGAACACGTGCAGGTCACGCGCAACTTCCTGAACCGGCGACAGACTTATCTAGACATACTGTTGTCCGACGAGGAGTAGTCTCGGACCAGCCGACCTCACCGCGCCAAAAACCGCGTTTCCTTCTCGATCCACGTCGCGAAGCTCGGCCGCGCGTGCATCTTCGCCACGAACGCCGCGAGTTTCGGATGCTTCGACGCATTCGGCGCGATCCCCACGTGCCGCAGGTTCACGAACGGACTCGCCACCGCGATGTCGGCGAGCGTCAGGCGATCCTCCACGAACCAGCCGGACGGCGGCAGCACCTTTTCAATGTAGTCGAGGATCGGCGGCACTTCCTTGTGTTCGGCGTGTGCGGCCACTTCTTCATTGCCCGGCTGGCCGAGAAATTTCGGCGACACGATGCGATTGAAAAAGATCTTGCCCATCGCGCCGACCATAATCGTGTCGGCGAATTCGTCGTACCAGACGGTGCGGGCGCGCGCCCTCGCTTCGGTCGGAATCAGGTTCGGCAGTGGGTGCAGCGTGTCGATGTAGGTGATGATCGCCGACGAATCCGAGATCGCAAAATCGCCGTCGCGAAAGCCGGGCATCTTGCCGAACGGGCTTGCCTCCATGAAGTCCGGATCCTTCGCGCCGAGGCCCATCTGCTTCAGCTCGAGCGAGACCTGCTTTTCCATGCCGAAGGCCAGAACCTTGCGCACGAACGGCGATACCGACGCCCCATAGACAATCATGCAATCCTCCCTCGCCGTTTCGTCCGGCATGCCGCATCGATGGGCCACGGCCAGCCGCACGTCAACTTTCCGTCTGCGTCACGAGACGAGCGTGATCGCGGCGCAGTTGCGGCCGTAATCGCTGAGCTGTTCGTGCACGTTGCGGCGGTGACTGTGAAATGCGCTGCGGTCCACGTAAGTATCGAGCGGCAAGGCCTCCGCGCGCACGACGCCAACGCGCACGAGACGGTGCAGGCAATAGCCCGGCAGGTCGAACTGGAAGCGGCCGTCCGCGCCCGTCATGAAGAACGCGCGGCTGTCGGCGTCCGCGTTGAGGAACGTCGCGTGAAACTCCGGGCCGACTTCGTAGCTCGGCTGATGGATGCACGGGCCGACACTGGCGACGATCCGCGCCGCATCGGCGCCCGCAGCAACCATTTCCGCGACGCACGCCTCCAGCACGCCACCGACAGCGCCCTTCCAGCCCGCGTGCGCCGCGCCGATCACGCCCGCCTGTGCATCCGCGAGCAGCACCGGCGCGCAATCGGCCGACAGTGCCGTGAGCGCGACGCCGGGCGTCGTCGTCACCAGCGCGTCCGCCTGCGGGCGCTCACCGGTCCACGGCCCGTCGACGCGCGCCGCGCGCGCGGAGTGAATCTGATGAAGACTGATGAGGTGATCGGGCGCGACGCCCAGCGCGGCGGCGATGCGCGCGCGATTCTCGCGCACGTTTGCGGGATCGTCACCGGAGCCGGGACCCGCGTTGAGCGACGCATAGACGCCCGGTGACACGCCGCCTTCGCGTCCGAAGAATCCGTGGCGCACTGATGCGATGGCCGCCAGCGACGGCGCTGCAAAGAACGGTGCGGTCATGTTTCAAATCCTGCGGGCGTCGGCAGACCGGGCGCTGAAAGGCAGATCGCCTGAAAGAGCTCGCCCATGCCGTCGCTCTCCGTCAAGCGCGCGTACTGGCGCGCGATCGTCTCCGCCTTGTCCGGCTGCGCGCGAGACAATGCGGCCGCGCGCGCATCCATGCCCAACGCCTTGAGCCACGCGCCCTGCGCCACAGGCCCGGCCACGTCGAGGCCCGCACTGCGCGCCAGCGCCGCAAGTGTGGCGAAATCCACGTGCGCGGTGAGATCGGCGCTGCCGGGATCTTCCAGCGGATCAACCTTGCGATGGCCGCGCACCGCCTGCAGTGAATCTCCCGCCGTCGTCAGCGCCGCGCCGTAATCGATGAAGAGCGCGCGTCCGCCGTGAATGTGCAACCGCGCCGCAAGTTGCGCAACAAACGTAGGCAGCGCCGGCGCGATTTCAACCACCGAACCCATCGGCGCCTCACGCAACACAATCGGGATCATCGCGTCATCCGCGAACGCGTCGTGCGACAAGCCGAACGCCAGCGCGCGCTCCTCTCCCACGCCGACGAGACGCTCGCGCCAGCCATCCGCCGTGCGCACAAACTGCCGGATGGGCAGGCAATCGAGAAACTCGTTGCCGACGATGATCGCGGGGCCGTCGGCGACCTCTTCGCTGCGCGAAACCCATGTCGCGTTCGCGATCATCGCGGCCTGCCGCTCGCGCATCGGCGCCGACACTTCCACCAGGCTGATCCGCGCCGCCTCGTGGAAGCCCGGCACGATCTTCGTGGCGCGCCAGACATCGGACATCAGCGCCCCTGTCCCCGGCCCCAGCTCCACAAGTTGCAACGGCGCGGGACTACCGAGGTCCATCCAGCTCTGCGCGCACCAGAGGCCGACGAGCTCGCCAAACATCTGGCTGACTTCCGGCGCGGTGATGAAATCACCATCAGCGCCCAGAATCGCGCGGCGCGCGTAGTAGCCGTTCAGCGGATCATAGAGCGCAACCCCCATGTATTGCGCCACCGTCATCGGGCCATTGTGCGCGATCAGGTCGAGCAGGCGCTCGCCCAGCGTGACGACGCGCGGCGCACTCACGCGGGCGCTGCCTGTTTGTTCGCGCGCCATGCGATGAAGGCGCCGGCGGCGATCATCGGCAGGCACAGGATCATGCCCATGGTGACGAAGTGCTTGAGCGCTTCGGGCATGTGCGCATCCGGCTCGCGCACGAACTCCACCACGAAGCGGAACACGCCGTAGCCGATCAGAAAGAGTCCGGTGGTGAGGCCCGGACGCTTCAGCGTGAAGCGGTGGTGGGTGGCAAAGCGCAACAGCGCAAACAGCACGAGCCCTTCCAGCAGCGCTTCGTAGATCTGGCTCGGGTGGCGCGGCGCGGTGTAGCCGACGACCGTGCCGAACGCGTCCTTCTCCGGAAACATCACCGCCCACGGGGCGTTGCTGCCGCGGCCGTAGAGCTCGGCGTTCACGAAGTTGGCGAGGCGACCGAAGAAGAGCCCGATCGGCGCCGCCGACGCCACGATGTCACCCAGGGACCAGAGCGGCATCTTGTGCTTGCGGGCGAAGAAGAAGATCGCCAGCCCGACACCGATCAGGCCGCCATGGAACGACATGCCGCCGTGCCAGATGGCGATCAGTTCGCCCGGCGCCTTCCAGATCATGTCGGGCTTGTAGAACAGGATGTAGCCGAGCCGGCCGCCGACGATGACGCCGATGGTGGCCCAGAACAGGAAGTCATCGAGCTGCGGTTCGGTGGCCGGGCTCTTGGCCCCACCCCACAGCTTGGTGTCGCGGATCAGCATCACCATGTAGCGCCAGCCGAGCAGCAGGCCGGCGATATAGGCCAGCGCATACCAGCGCAGGGCGAACGGTCCGAGCGACATGTCACCCAGCTGGAACGGCCCGAGGCTGAAGATCTCGGGCTGCAGGAAGCCCGGAAACTGGATCGCGGCGTCGAGCATCATTTCCACTTGAGATTCCCTTGGGGCGCCACGCCGCGTTGCCGACCGGCGCGGGCGCTCATAAATAGCGAAACACCCCTTCGCGCAACCGAGGCGCCCCCAAGAGGAAAACCATGCAGACCCAGAGCTCCCTTTTCGACGATCTCGCCCGCCTGATGACCGGCGCGATGGGGGTCGCCCAGGGCGTCGGCGACGAGGCCAAGACCTTCATGCGCACTCAGGCCGACCGCTTCGTGGCCGACATGGACCTCGTCAGCCGCGATGAATACGAGGCCGCCCGTGAGCAGGTCGAGGCGCTAACCCAACGGGTCGCGGACCTTGAGGCGAAGATCGACCTGCTGCTGGCGGGCGGGGCGGCGAACTAGACTCCTATCTGGCGCGCAGCACCAAGAGCGCCGGCGCGAGGCTTCGCGCGGCGTGGGAGACGTAGGGTGCATTAGGCCACTGGCCGTAATGCACCACCGCTGCGACCGAGATGGTGCATTACGCGCTGCGCGCTAATGCACCCTACGAATTCCGCGTTACGTGTCGGGCGCCGACGCCAGCCCACCCGCACCATCCGCGAGCGCCGCACACGCCAGCACCGGCGGCGCGAACGACAACGGCGCACTCGTCCCGCACAACCGCGCACGCAGCAACCCGCGCGCGCCGCGCGCCAGATGGCGCAGCGCCTTCCATGGATCGGCCGCCATCCACTGCATCCGCGCGATGCGCTTGGCCACCGTCGCTTCGTCCTCGCCGGCGTACGCCATCGCGTAGCCGCGTTGCGCCCGGCGCCGCGCAAGCCGCGCGAACGCGCGACGCGTCCGCCCGCGCAGCGACGCCACGCGCCGCACGCAACCGGCCGACGCGCCGAACAGCGCGGTCAGTACGGCGACG